>DASRZB010000417.1:0-3431 GCA_035653855.1 Acidothermaceae bacterium
GCCAAGCAGGTGTACGCGACATCGAGGGCCTCGCTCAAGGTCGACTCGAACTCGCGGACGCATGTGCGATCGGCTTCTAAGAGCTAACGCGTTCGACTTCCACGCCGCACTTGAATGCGGCGTCGACCAGCGAACACCAGCGCCCCGAGCAAGAGCACGCCCGCGCCCGTGAGAGTTGAGACCAGCGGCAGGCTAACTGCCAGGACGACGCAACCGAACAGGCCGAGCGCGGGTAGCCAGCGAGGAGGCCGGTGCTCCTCGCGAGTAAGCGTCATTGCGCTGGCATTGGCGATCGCGTAATACGCAAGCACGCCGAAAGACGAGAAGCCGATCGCGCCCCGCAGGTCGATCGTTGCTACCAAGACGACGACGACTGCGCCGACCGCCAACTCCGCGCGGTACGGCACGCCGTAGCGCGGATGTACGGCGGCTAGCGCCGTTGGCAAGTTCCCGTCACGCGACATCGCCAACGTGGTACGCGAGACGCCGAGAATGAGGGCAAGCAGCGCCCCGAGCGCAGCGATTGCGCCGCCAACCTGCACGAGCGGAGCAACCGCGTGCAGCCGTCCGGCATCAACTGCCGCGCGCAGCGGTGCTGTGGTCGCGGCGAGCCCGCTCGGGCCCACGGCCATCAGTGCCGATACCCCGACGATCGTGTAGACGACCAAGGTGATGAGCAGCGCAACCGTGACCGCTCTCGGAATCGTGCGTGCCGGGTCGCGGACCTCCTCGCCGAGGGTGGCGATACGGGCGTAGCCCGCGAACGCGAAGAACAACAACGCGGCGGCCTGCAGCACCCCGCGCACGCCAGTGCCCGGAAACGGCGCGAGGTGGTGGACGGTCGAGTGGCCGCCAGCGAGGCAGGCGATCACCACAACTGCCAAGGTGAGCAGCGTGAGGGTGACGATGAGCCCGGTCAGCCACGCCGACCTTTGCACACCGAAGTAGTTCACCGCGGTGAGTACGACGACGGCGAGCACGCCGACCGCTCTCAGGTGAGCGGGTGCGGCATAGGAGGCGAACGTCAAGGCCATCGCCGCGCAGCTTGCGGTCTTCCCGACGACGAACGCCCAGCCAGCCTGATACCCCCAGAAGTCACCGAGCCGACGACGGCCATAGACATAACTGCCGCCCGACTCCGGATAGAGCGCAGCGAGCCGGGCCGAAGACGTTGCATTGCAGTACGCCACGATCGCGGCGACCGCCAGACCGATCAGCAGACCGGCTCCCGCAGCCTTCGCCGCCGGAGCGAAAGCCGCGAACACTCCGGCACCGATCATCGAGCCGAGACCGATGACCACGGCATCACCGAGGCCGAGACGCCGCTCCAGTGCACCCGACGGCGTTGGCACGATCACATTGTGATTGGTCAGCTGATCAGCGTGCAGCGGCCCCGAGCACGAGAGCACGCAGCGGGGGAACGGCCGTTCGTACTGGGTGGAGCTGAGGGGATTCGAACCCCTGACCCCCTCGATGCGAACGAGGTGCGCTACCAGGCTGCGCCACAGCCCCAAACGGGACTCGTCAGGTTACCACCGGCGTGCGGCGGTCCTCTGAGTCGGTGACAGCGGCTCTAGTGGTTGACGGCCCGCCGACGAGCGAGGATCACGTCGAGTTCGTCGACGTCGGGTGCCTCGTCGTCAAGCAACAGATGCCGGACGTCGACCTGCGAATCGATCCACTTGCCGGGCTGCGTGAGGTCGATCACGGGGCCCGACTCAACGTCTGCCCTCGGTGCCGCGGTTGCCGGACGCGAGACCACGGGCTTGGAAACATAAGTCGGCAACGGGACGGCGATGGGTTCCCATCGCGATCCATCTGCTGTTCCAGAGGCGCTGCCTGTTCCAGAGGCGCTGCCTGTTCCCGAGGCGCTGCCTGTTCCCGAGGCGCTGACCGCTTCCGTCGCGGCCCCTGACTTGACGTCCGCGTCGTCGTGCCGGACGCGAGCGGCGTAGTAGCGCTCGCCCCCCGCCGTCCGCGCTGTTGGGTATGGCGCAGCTGCTTTGGCTGCACGGGCGAGGCGGCGGCGGCGCATCTCCGACGTCCGGATCGCTTCGGTGCGCAGGTGGATCAGGTAGCCGGCCAGCGCTAGGCCGGCGCCGAGTTCGAACCACCACGACGTGTGCATGAACTGCGCCGAAAGCGCGAGTCCGATGACGAGCACCGCGAAGCCGACCGCGATCCGGCGTCGGCGGCGCATCTCCGACGTGTGGATGGCTTCGGTGCGCAGGTGGATGAGGTAGCCCGCGAGTGCCAGGCCGGCTCCGAGCTCGAACCACCACGACGTGTGCACGAACTGCGCCGAGAGCGCGAGTCCGATGACGAGCACCGCGAAGCCGACCGCGATCCGGCGGCGGCGGGCGATCAACTGGGCCCGGCCGCTCGTCGCATAGGACTGTCGGCGCGACGGCAGATGCAGCGGCACCCGGAGTCGTCGACGGGCGGTTGATAGGTCGGTCTGGTTGTCCACGGTGACTCCCCAATTGTCGCGTGGCATCACGAGGTATTTTCCGTCAGCAGAGCGCTCCGACTGGGCGCGACTAGCCCGATCTGCGCGCGACGGGCCGCGGCGCGAGAGCACGCGCATCGCTGTCGAGAAGGTGTCCATCGAGCGGCTCGCACTGTCGGCGTCGTGCCGGTTGAGCCACATCGGGACGAGCACCAGGATCCAAATCCCCACGATGCCAAGGACGATCAGGCTGCTCACACTTCGTCACGCTAGACACGAGTGAGGGATGTGACGAGTACATCAGTGGTGTGTCGGGGAATATGTCGACTTCACTCTCATCGTGCACGCTCGCGAATGACGCGCTCAGGTCGAGTCGGCGCTGCTCAATCTGGCGCCGCCACCGGCTGCGAGCCAGCGCGGAAGCAGCCCGCCTGGCACATCTTCGACCGTCATCGCATACGACAAGTGGTCACACCAGGCGCCCGCGATGTGGATGTAACGCTCGCGGGTGCCCTCGAGCCGGAAGCCCAACTTCTCGACCACGCGACGGCTCGCCGCGTTCTCGGGCCGGATGTTCGCCTCGACGCGATGCAACCCGGCGTCCCCAAAGCAGTGATCGATGACCATCGCGAGAGCCGTCGGCATGATGCCTCGGCCGGCGAACTGGCGGGCGATCCAGTAGCCGAGGTAGGCGGAATTCGCCGAACCCCGGGCGATCGCACCGACCGTGACCTGGCCAGCGAACTGCTCTCCGACAAGCAGGGCGAACGGGTAGCAGAGGCCAAGGCGGGCGTCACGTCGCAAGGCCCTAACGGCGTCGCCGTACCCGCGTCCACCGTCACTTGGGGTGACCCCCGGCGTGGTTGCTTCCCACGGTTCGAGCCACTCGCGATTCATCAGGCGGGTCATCCGCCACTCGCCGGCGTCACGCAGTCGCAGCGGCCGCAGCCTCACCGGGCCGTGCTCAAGAACGACTGGCCAG
>DASRZB010000418.1:0-5078 GCA_035653855.1 Acidothermaceae bacterium
CGTAAGGGTCTGGCTGACACCGCGCTGCGAACCGCCGACTCGGGTTACCTGACCCGGCGCCTCGTGGACGTGTCGCAGGACGTCATCATCCGCGAAGAGGACTGCGGTACCGAGCGCGGCATCATGATGCGCATCGCCACCCCTGGTCGTGACGGAGTGCTGATTCGACCTGCCACGGTCGAGACCAGCGTCTTTGCTCGCACCATTGCCGAGGACATCATTCACGACGGCAAGTTGGTCGGCGAAGCTCGCGGTGACCTTGGTGACCTGAGCATCGGCGCGCTCGTTGAGCACGGCGTGCAGGAGCTGAAGGTTCGGTCGGTGCTGACGTGTGAGTCGAAGGTTGGCACCTGTGCTGCCTGCTACGGGCGCTCATTGGCGACCGGGAAGACCGTAGATGTCGGCGAGGCGGTCGGCATCATCGCCGCCCAGTCGATCGGCGAGCCCGGCACCCAGTTGACGATGCGGACCTTCCACACCGGTGGCGTCGCAGGTGAAGACATCACCCACGGCCTGCCGCGCGTCGTCGAACTGTTCGAGGCCCGCACCCCCAAGGGTGTTGCCCCGATCAGTGAGGTCACCGGCCGAGTCAAGATCGAAGACACTGACAAGGCTCGCAAGATCGTCATCGTTCCTGATGACGGAGCCGAGGAGATCGCCTACCCGGTGTCGAAGCGGTCGCGGCTGCGGGTCGCCGAAGGCGACCACGTCGAGGTTGGCGAGCAGCTGATCGAGGGAACGGTGAATCCGCACGAGGTGCTGCGGATCCTCGGCCCACGCGCGGTGCAGGTCCACCTCGTGCAGGAGGTCCAGGAGGTCTACCGCAGCCAGGGTGTGCCGATCCACGACAAGCACATCGAGATCATCGTGCGGCAGATGCTGAAGCGGGTGAACGTCTTGGAGTCGGGCGACACCGACTTCTTGCCCGGCGAGCTGGTCGAGCGTCCTCGGTTCGAGGAAGGCAACCGCCGCGTGGTCGCAGAGGGTGGCGTTCCGGCGTCCGCTCGACCGGTCTTGATGGGCATCACCAAGGCCTCGCTCGCCACCGAGTCGTGGCTGTCGGCGGCGTCCTTCCAGGAGACCACCCGGGTGCTGACGGATGCGGCGATCCACGCCAAGTCCGACCCGCTGTTGGGCCTCAAGGAGAACGTCATCATCGGCAAGCTGATCCCGGCCGGGACTGGTCTGCCCCGCTACCGCAACATCCGGGTCGAGCCCACCGAGGAAGCCAAGTCGGCGATGTACGCGATGACCGGCTACGACGGCGACTTCGATGGCGAATACGCAAGGTTCGGCCAGGGGTCGGGTCAAGCCGTACCGCTGGAGGAATACGACTACGGGCGGTTCGACCCAAGGTGAGCTGGCGCGGTTCGACCCGAGGTGGGGAACGAACCGAAGGGGCGAAGCCGCCCGTGTAGACAGGTGCATGCAGGGGGATCGATGACGCAGCCGCCGTACGGGCCGGCGCCTGAATCCGGCCAGCCTGGCTACGGGCAGCCGGGGTACGGCCAGCCTGCGTTCGGGCCGCCTCCCGGCTATGGCTACGGCTATCCCGCGCCGCCGTCCACCGAGGGCAACGCGATCGCCGCGCTGATCCTGGCGATCGCGAGCTTCCTGGTGTGCCCGATCATCCCTGCCATCATCGCGTTGGTGCTCGCCGGCTCCGCCAAGCGCAACATCCTCGCGTCTGGTGGCGCCAAGCAGGGACTGGGCATGGTCACCGCAGCCAGGATCGTTGCGTGGGCCAACATCGTTGTGGTGACGCTCTTCGTCATCGTCGCGATCATTGGGGTGGTGGCGGTCCGGCATAGCGGGGGATACACGGGGCAGTAGCTCGCGGCGACGTGGGTGGGATGGGACCCGGTTTTGACCTACGCCGACGGGGTGGGTAATCTGACTCGTCGTGCCCGGAACCACGGGCCATCCGTTGTGCTGTCCGTGCGTGCCGTCTCTGCGTGACGTCTGAGTGTGTGACGTCGGGTATGGGTACGACAGGACAATCACCCTCGATCCGAGTATTCGGCGGATCGGAGCGTGGGCGGGCGACACACCCGACCGCGTGGGTCGGCGATATCGGTACGAAATGGTATAGAACCACCACGAGCCAAGCTCGCACGGAGACTGAAAGGCGCGCATGCCCACGATCCAACAGCTGGTCCGCAAGGGCCGGCAGGACAAGGTCGACAAGACCAAGACCCCGGCGCTCAAGGGTTCGCCCCAGCGTCGAGGCGTTTGCACGCGCGTCTACACGACCACTCCGAAGAAGCCGAACTCGGCGCTGCGCAAGGTGGCCCGCGTGCGGCTGACCAGCGGCATCGAGGTCACCGCCTACATTCCGGGCGTCGGCCATAACCTGCAGGAGCACTCGATCGTGCTCGTGCGTGGTGGCCGGGTGAAGGATCTCCCCGGCGTCCGGTACAAGATCATCCGCGGCTCGCTCGACACTCAGGGCGTCCGCAACCGCAAGCAGGCGCGTAGTCGCTACGGCGCGAAGAAGGAGAAGAGCTAGATGCCCCGCAAGGGTCCGGCCCCCAAGCGCCCCATCATCATCGACCCGGTCTACGCGTCGCCCCTGGTCACCTCGCTGGTGAACAAGGTGCTGACCAACGGCAAGCGGTCACTCGCTGAGCGCATCGTCTACGGCGCCCTCGAGGGCTGCCGCACCAAGACCGGCACCGACCCGGTGATCACGCTGAAGCGCGCTCTCGACAACGTTCGGCCCACGCTCGAGGTCAAGAGCCGTCGCGTCGGCGGCGCCACCTACCAGGTCCCGATGGAAGTCAAGGGCACCCGCGGCGGCACCCTGGCGCTGCGCTGGATCGTCGGCTACTCCAAGGCTCGCCGCGAGAAGACGATGACCGAGCGCCTGATGAACGAGCTCCTCGACGCCAGCAACGGCCTCGGTGCGAGCGTCAAGCGCCGCGAAGACACCCACAAGATGGCCGAGTCGAACAAGGCCTTCGCGCACTACCGCTGGTAACCACGCACCACACGAACAGACACCGAAGATCAGAGAAGGAAGTAGCTCGCAAGTGGCAACTGACGTCATGGCAGATCTGGCCAAGGTCCGGAACATCGGGATCATGGCTCACATCGACGCGGGCAAAACCACGACGACCGAGCGGATCCTTTTCTACACCGGCATCAACTACAAGATCGGTGAAGTCCACGAGGGCGCAGCCACCATGGACTGGATGGCGCAGGAGCAGGAGCGCGGCATCACCATCACGTCCGCGGCGACGACCTGCATGTGGAACGACCACACCATCAACATCATCGACACCCCCGGTCACGTCGACTTCACTGTCGAGGTAGAGCGTTCGCTTCGCGTGCTGGACGGCGCGGTGGCGGTGTTTGATGCGGTCGCGGGCGTTGAGCCTCAGTCCGAGACGGTCTGGCGGCAGGCTGACAAGTACCACGTGCCTCGCATCTGTTTCGTCAACAAGATGGACCGCGTCGGCGCCGAGTTCCATCGCACGGTCGACATGATGATCACCCGGTTGAACGCAATCCCGCTGGTCATCCAGCTGCCGTGGGGTGTCGAAGGCGACTTCAAGGGCGTCATCGACCTGGTGAAGATGAAGGGCATCGAGTGGACCGGCGAGGGCAAGGGCGACACGTACAACGTGGTCGACATCCCCGCCGATCACGCTGAGGCCGCTCGCGAGTGGCACGACAAGCTCATCGAGACGCTGTCCGAGCAGGACGACGACTTGATGCAGCAGTACCTCGACGGTGTCGAGCCGACGGTCGAGCAGGTCCAGGCGGGCATTCGCCGGGCGACGATCGCCAGCAAGCTCAACCCCGTGCTGTGCGGGAGCGCGTTTAAGAACAAGGGCGTGCAGCCCATGCTCGACGCGATCACCGACTACCTGCCGAGCCCGCTCGACATCGGCGACACCATCGGTCACAAGCTGGGCGACGAAGAGGTTGAGGTACGCCGCACCCCGAGCGACACCGAGCCGTTCTCCGCGCTTGCGTTCAAGATCATGAGCGACAAGTACCTGGGCAAGCTCACGTACCTGCGCATCTACTCAGGCACCCTGACGACCGGTGCGGCACTGCTGAACTCGACGAAGGACCGCAAGGAGCGCATCGGCCGGCTCCTTCGCATGCACGCGAACAAGCAGGAAGACATCCCGTCGGCGGGCGCTGGCTCGATCGTGGCGGTCGCGGGTCTGAAGAACACCACGACCGGCGACACGTTGTGCGACCCCGACAAGCCGGTGATCCTCGAGCGGATGATCTTCCCGACGCCGGTTATCTCGGTGGCCATCGAGCCGAAGACCAAGGTCGACCAGGAGAAGCTCGGCGTCGCCATCCAGCGTCTTGCTGAAGAGGACCCGACGTTCCAGGTCCACACCGACGAAGAGACCGGTCAGACGATCATCGCCGGCATGGGCGAGTTGCACCTCGACATCCTCGTCGACCGCATGAAGCGCGAGTTCAACGTCGAAGCCAACGTCGGCAAGCCGCAGGTCGCCTACCGCGAGACCATCCGCCGCAAGGTCGAGAAGGTCGACTACACGCACAAGAAGCAGACCGGTGGTTCAGGTCAGTTCGCGCGCGTCATCATCGACGTCGAGCCAGGTGGCGGCGAAGGCGACTCGGGCTACGAGTTCGTGAACAAGGTCAGCGGTGGCCGCATCCCGCGCGAATACATTCCCGCGGTCGACGCCGGCTGCCAGGAAGCGCTGCAGTTCGGCATCCTGGCCGGTTACCCGCTCGTCGACATCAAGGTCACCTTGCAGGACGGCGCGTTTCACGACGTCGACTCCTCGGAGCTGGCCTTCAAGATCGCCGGTTCGATGGCGTTCAAGGAGGCGGCGCGCAAGGCCGACCCCACGCTGCTCGAGCCGATCATGGCCGTCGAGGTGCGCACGCCCGAGGACTACATGGGCGACGTCATCGGCGACATCAACAGCCGTCGCGGCATCATCCAGTCGATGGATGAGATATCCGGCACTCGGGTTGTCCGGGCGCTGGTGCCGCTCTCGGAGATGTCCGGTTACGTCGGTGACCTGCGCGGCCGCACTCAGGGCCGGGCGAGTTACAGCATGCAGTTCGACTCTTACGCC
>DASRZB010000419.1:0-12311 GCA_035653855.1 Acidothermaceae bacterium
CTCCGGGGCTGTCGTCGGTCTGGTGAGCGAGCACGACCTGATCTCGCGTGACGGACCGACCGCGCTCGACGTGATGTCGCCGGGCATCGTCAGCGTGACCGAGGACACCGACGTCGACGACGTACGGCACCTTCTTGTCGATCGGCGAATCCGCCGTGTTCCGGTGTTGTCCGGCGGTCGCCTGGTCGGCATCGTCAGTCGCGCCGACATCGTCGCGCTGATCGCCATGGAGTGGGTGTGCGAGGTCTGTGGCACGCAGGCTCGCGGCGAGCACCCCCCGGCGTCCTGCCCCACTTGCGCAGCCGACACCGTGCGTTTCGTCCATCTGCAACAGCCACCCGGCGCGTAATAACCCCCCGAACCAGTCCAGCACCACCGCTTTCCGCCCCGAAGGAGACGCCGTGCCGCCCGCACAGCAGAAGACCGCCACCCGCGCAAAGACAAGCACCAAGACCGCCGCGCGTTCGGCCTTCCCCGGCGAACCCGTCGAGCGGTTGCGCGACTACTACCGCGAGATGCAGCTCATCCGGCGGTTCGAGGAACGCGCGTCCGAGATGTACCAGCGGGCCAAGATCGGCGGCTACTGCCACCTCAACCTGGGCGAAGAGGCGACCATCGTTGGCCTCATGGACGCCCTGGCGCCGCACGACTACCTCTTCACCACCTACCGCGAGCACGGCTACGCGATCGCGCGCGGCATCGAGCCCGGCCGGATCATGGCCGAGCTGTTCGGCCGCACGACGGGGGTGTCGAAGGGCTGGGGCGGTTCGATGCACCTGTTCGACGTCGAGGCGCGGTTGCTCGGTGGCTACGGCATCGTCGGCGGCCAGATCCCACCGGCGACCGGCGCGGCACTGGCCATCGCCTACCGCGGCCCTGGCGGCCCCGACACCGAGGCGGTCGTGTGCCAACTCGGTGACGCCACGACGAACATCGGTGCGTGGCACGAGTCGTTGAACCTCGCCGCGATCTGGCGGTTGCCGATCGTCTACGTCGTCATCAACAACCATCTCGGCATGGGGACACCGGTCGAGAAGGCGGCCGGCGAGCCTGACCTCTACAAGCGTGGCGCAGCGTTTCGGATGCCGGGCGTGCGAGTCGACGGAAACGACGTCGTGGCCTGCCGCGAGGCGATGACCGAAGCACTGCGGCTGGCCCGCGAGGAACGGCAGCCGTCGATCCTCGAGGCGACCAGTTGGCGACTGCGCGGGCACTCGGTGGTCGACCCGGCCAAGTACCGCACGAAGGAAGAAGTACAGCGGCTGCACGACCTCGACCCGGTCGCGGCTTTCCGAAAGAAGTTGATCGATACCGGCGTGCTCGATGCCGTCGAAGCGGCCCGCATCGACGCTGACGTCGAGGTGCAAGTCAACGCTTGCGTCGAGTTTGCGGACAGCAGTCCTAATCCCAGCCCCGACCAGCTCTTCGCGCACGCGTACGCCACCCCGGTGGCAAACGCGCCGCACGAGCTGCCCGGCGACCCGCTCCTGTCCGCGTAGCGAGAGGCGACCTTCCGTGGCTGTCATTACCTATCGCCAAGCGCTGCACGACACGCTTCGCGCCGAACTGGCCCGCGACCCGGGCGTGTTCTTGATGGGCGAAGAGATCGGTGTCTTCGAGGGGTCGTACAAGATCACCGCCGGCCTGCTCACCGAGTTCGGGCCAGAACGCGTGCGCGACACCCCGATCGCCGAAGAGGGATTCGTGGGTGCCGCTATCGGTGCTGCGATGCTCGGCCTTCGGCCCGTCGTCGAGATCATGACGATCAACTTCTCAATCCTCGCCATGGACCAGATCGTCAACCATGCCGCGAAAATCCACACGATGTTCGGCGGCCAGTCGCGCGTCCCGATAGTGATCCGGACGCCGGGGGGCGGGGGTCAGCAGCTCGCCGCGACGCACTCGCAAAACCTCGAGGTCTGGTACGCGCACGTACCTGGCCTAAAGGTCGTGATGCCCTCGACGCCCGCGGACGCGAAGGGTCTGCTAGCGGCGTCGATCCGCGACGACGACCCAGTGATGTTCATCGAGCACCTTGCCCTCTACAACACCAAGGGCGAGGTACCGGACGGCGACTATGTGACTGAGATCGGCAAGGCCGCCGTCACGAAGGCCGGCACCGACATCACAATCGTGTCGTATTCGCGGATGGCCGCCGTCGCCCTTGACGTCGCCCGACGGCTCGAGGAGGACGAAGGCATCTCGGTCGAAGTCGTCGATCTCCGCTCGCTGCGACCACTCGACCGCTCGACGATCCTGCAGTCGGTACGCAAGACCGGGAAGGCGGTCGTTCTCGAAGAGGACTGGCTGTCGTATGGCGTCGGCGCGGAGATCGCCGCGACGATCCAGGAAGGCGCGTTCGATTACCTCGACGCGCCGGTTCGCAGAGTCGCTGCGGCTGAAATTCCTCTGCCCTACGCGAAACCACTCGAGCTGGCCGCACTGCCGGACGCCACTGCGCTGCTCAAAGTTATCCACGAAACCCTCGACGCCACCCGCTTCCGCGGTTAAGCGCCAAAGCTAAGGGAGTTCTCGATGCCTCAGGTCTTCATGCCTCGGCTTTCCGACACCATGACGGAAGGCACGGTGAGCACCTGGACGAAGGGTGTCGGCGACCGGATCGAAAAGGGCGACGTGATCGCCGAGATCGAGACCGACAAGGCCACGATGGAACTGGAGGCCTACGACGCCGGCGTGCTCGAGCAGATCCTGGTCGACGTCGGCAAGACGGTGCCGATCGGTGAGGTCATCGCCGTCATAGGCGACGGCTCGGGAGCCGCCGCGGCACCCACCGCAACAAGTGCAGCACCGGTACCGGCGGCGACCGCTGCGGTCGAACCGAGTGCACCCGCTGCGGTTGCACCGAGCGCACCCGTCGCAGCCGCACCGAGCGCAACGCCCCCGGCGTCCACCAATGGCAAGCACCCGCTGGCATCTCCTCTGGCCCGCAACATCGCCCGCGACGCTGGCCTCGACCTCGCAACCGTCACGGGTTCAGGCCCTGGCGGACGCATCGTGCGCGCCGACGTTGAGCACGCGATCGCGACGCTGGGCACCGCTGCGGCACCAAGCCCCCAGCCCACGGTGCCGGTTGCCGCGGTCGCACCAGCGGTTGCACCCGCGGTTGCACCTGCAGCGCCTGCAGTAGAGCTGCAAACGGGTCCGGACGACGAGGAGATCGCACTCAACAATGTGCGGCGGATCACCGCCCGCCGGCTCGTCGAGAGCATGCAGCAGGCTCCGCATTTCTACTTGACCAGCGTTGTCGCTGCCGATGAGCTCGTCGCCGCACGGGCTCGCATCAACGAGGGCCTCGCCGCATTGGCAGCCAGCCGTGGTGAGGCGGCAGCGAAGGTCAGCGTGAACGACATCGTCGTCAAGGCAGTCGCGGTCGCGCTGCGTGCGCATCCCGAGGTGAACGTCTCCTTCGGCGGCGACAAGCTCATCCGGCATCGCCGGGTTCACGTCGGAATCGCCGTGGCGCTCCCCGATGGCTTGATCGTGCCGGTGATCCGCGACGCCGACACAAAGACGGTGACCCAGATTTCGGCCGAGACGCGCGACCTGGCAACCCGCGCCCGTAGCGGAAAGCTGAAGGTCGACGAGTTCACCGGCAGTACGTTCAGCGTGAGCAACCTCGGCATGTTCGGCGTCGATCAGTTCACCGCCGTGATCAATCCGCCCGAGGCCGCGATCCTCGCAGTCGGAGCCACGAAGCAGGAGGCCGTCGTTCGCGATGGTCAGGTCGTGGCTGGTTACACCATGGCGATCACGTTGTCGGTCGACCATCGCGCCATCGACGGCGCGACCGGCGCCAAGTTCCTCGCCGACCTGACCGCGCTGCTGGAGAACCCGCTAGCAACCCTGGCCTAGGTCCCGCCGGCGCCTGCTAGGTGGCCGAACTCCCAGTGCCATGGCTCGAAGGGGTCGTGGATCGCCCACGTCGGATGCACCCAACCGAAGCGGCCGGCGTTGGCCACCATCCAGCGGTACTGCGCCGAGCGTGAACTTTGTATCCCGCACCCGAGGTCGAGGGCCAGACCCCAGCCGTGGTTGCTGGTGCCCGGAACCGCGGCCAGTGACGGCCGTTGGCGAAACACCTTCACTTGCTCGGTATAGCTGCGATACGAATCGGTGACGCAGAGAGTCGAACCGAACACCTTCGCGTAGGCCCGCGACATCTTGTCGAATGCGGCCGCGGCGTCGGGTCGCAGTCGGCCACCGCCGGTGATCGAACAAAGCTGTGACGACGGGATGAAGCCGTCCGCGTATCCGCCCCACGGACCGGACGGATACGGTCCCGCCGACGCCGCACACAGCGCCGTCCCGCCGGGCGCACCCGCAGTGTCCGCCGCAAGGGCATTGGCCTGCTTCACCGCCGCGGCGCGAGCAGCCCAGTTGTGCGCTGCCGTCGCAGCGGCGATCCTGGCAAGCGCGGCCTTCTCCAGCGACGTCTGGTACGCCGTCTGCGCGGCGGTCAACCGAGCCTGCGCCTGAGCCGCCTTGAGTTGCAGTGCGGCGACCTGCGTTGCCACCTGGGCTTGCACAACGGCCGCCGCGGCGACCGCTTGCGCGGCCTGGGTACCCAGCTGTCGCGCCTGCTCTTCGTCGTAAACCGCAGCATGCAACACCTCGGCGCGCCCGCGGTTCACGATCGACAGCATCTGCACGCCTTGCACCGTCACCGCGAGGTCGGACCCTTGCGCAAGAGCTGCCATCGACTCCTGCGCAGTCGGATCCACGTAAAGCTGTGCCGCGTACTCCGCGAGCTGGTTCCGCAAGCCGGCGAGCTGCGCATTCAGTGTTGCGGCCTGCGCTGTCGCGGCGGCTGCGGCCGATTGCAGGGTGGCGAGCTTCGCGCGGGCAGCGTCGAGGGTCTTCGCACCGGCGGTCAGGTCAGCCTGGACGGCGGCGGCTTGCGCGGTCAGCGCGGCCAACGTTGGGGTGGGCGCAGTGGCCGCGACGGCCGACGTCGTGAGCGCCGGAACCGCGCAGGTGAGGGTGAGGGCGGGCACCAGCGCCAAGATCGCCCACGCGGCGCCCGGCGGCCGCCGTCCGCGCAGCCGCTGCCCGAGGGATCCGGGGCGGCGCTGGCAGGCGGTCACAGTCTTGGCGTCCCCAAGGGCTAGCGGGCAGTTGGTTGGCGGTGATGCTATCCCCGGTCGCAGCCTAGGTACGGGTAGCCTTGAGATTCTTGACATCCGCACCTTTTGGCGAAGAGGCGAAAACCCGCAGTGTCTTCCACATCTGCCCATCCGTTTGCCGGATTCGGGGCCAACGAGTGGCTCGTCGACGAGATGTACCAGCAATACCTGAAGGACCCGAGCTCGGTCGACAAGGCCTGGTGGGACTTCTTCGCCGACTACTCCCCCGCCGACCCCGCGACTGCAACGCAGCCCAATGGAAAAGCGCCGGTAACTAACGGCAACGCAACGGCAACCGCTGCAACGGCGACCGCTGCAACGGCGACCGCTGCAACGCCGGCGACGTCCGCGCCATCCACTCCGGCACCGACGCCGACACCGACACCGACAGCGACACCGACAGCAGCACCGGCCCCGACAGCGGCACCGGCCGCAACGCCCGCGTCCGCGACGACGGCTGCTCCCGCCGTCCCGGTCGTGTCCGATGAGATCGTCCCGCTCAAGGGCGCAGCTGCCCGCACGGTCGCCAACATGGAGGCCAGCCTCCACGTGCCGACGGCGACGAGTGTGCGCGACATCCCGGCCAAGCTGGTCGCCGACAACCGCCTCGTCATGAACAACCACCTGCAGCGCGGCCGCGGGGGCAAGATCTCGTTCACCCACATCATTGGCTACGCGATCGTCAAGGCGACCGCGGCACAGCCGGAGATGAACGTCGCGTACACCGAGATCGACGGCAAGCCCGGGGTCATCCGCCATCACGACGTGAATCTCGGGCTCGCGATCGACATGACCAAGGACGACGGCACCCGCCAGCTCCTTGTTCCCTCAATCAAGGGCGCGCAGAACCTCGACTTCGCGCAGTTCTGGGCCGCCTATGAAGACATTGTCCGGCGAGCTCGCACGAACAAGTTGACGGCCGACGACTTCGCCGGAACGACGATGACGTTGACGAACCCGGGCACGCTAGGCACCGTGCACTCGGTGCCGCGGCTCATGCAGGGCCAGGGCTGCATCGTCGGTGTTGGCGCAATGGAATACGCGGCGCAGTTCCAGGGCGCCTCGGCCGAGACACTGGCCAACCTCGCCGTGAGCAAGGTCATGACGGTCACCTCGACCTACGACCACCGGGTCATCCAGGGAGCGCAGTCCGGCGAGTTCCTGCGGCAGATCCATCGGCTGCTACTCGGCGAGGACGGCTTCTACGACGACCTGTTCCGGGCCCTGCGCATTCCCTACGAGCCGGTGCGCTGGGTGCAAGACATCGTCTCGACCCACGACGACGAGGTTGGCAAGCCGGCGCGGGTCATCGAGTTGATCCACGCCTATCGGGTGCGTGGCCACCTCATGGCTGACACGAACCCCTTGGAGTTCGAGATGCGCAAGCATCCCGACCTCGACATCGTGAATCACAACCTCACGCTGTGGGATCTCGATCGAGAATTCGCAACCGGTGGATTCGGTGGCGTCGCGGTCATGAAGTTGCGCGACATCCTCGGCGTACTGCGCGACTCGTACTGCCGCACGATCGGCATCGAGTACATGCACATCTCCGACCCCGACCAACGCCGATGGATTCAGGACCGCATCGAGCTCACGCACAGCAAGGCGAGTCGCAAGGAGCAGCTCTACATCCTGAACCGGCTCAACGTGGCCGAGGCCTTCGAGACGTTCCTTCAGACGAAGTACGTCGGACAGAAGCGATTCTCACTCGAAGGCGGCGAGACGCTGATCCCGCTGCTCGACAGCCTCCTCGACGAGTCGGCCAAGAGAGGCCTCGACGAGGTCGTGATCGGCATGGCCCACCGTGGCCGGCTGAATGTCCTGGCCAACATTGTCGGCAAGAGCTACGGCCAGATCTTCCGTGAGTTCGACGGCAACATGGACCCGAAGTCCGCGCACGGTTCCGGTGACGTGAAGTATCACCTCGGCGCGAACGGTCAATACACCACAGCCGATGGTGCGTCGATCGACGTTTCGCTCGCCTCCAACCCGAGCCATCTTGAAGCGGTTGACCCAGTGCTCGAGGGCATCGTGCGCGCGAAGCAGGACGCGCTCAACAAGGGCGCTGCGTACCCGGTGCTGCCGGTGGCCATCCACGGCGATGCCGCGTTTGCGGGTCAGGGTGTCGTCGCCGAGACACTGAACCTGTCGCAGCTGCGCGGGTACCGCACTGGCGGCACCGTGCACGTCGTCGTCAACAACCAGGTCGGCTTCACCACCTCGCCACTCGCGGCGCGGTCGAGCGTGTACGCGACCGACGTCGCCCGGATGATTCAGGCGCCGATCTTCCACGTGAACGGCGACGACCCCGAAGCGGCGGTTCGGGTGGCGAGGCTCGCCCTCGAATACCGGCAGGCGTTCAAGAAGGACGTCGTCATCGACCTCGTGTGTTATCGGCGTCGCGGCCACAACGAAGCCGACGACCCGTCGATGACACAACCGCTGATGTACAACCTGATCGATTCAAAGCGGTCGATCCGCAAGCTCTACACCGAGGCACTGATCGGTCGCGGCGACATCACCCTCGACGAGGCCGAGGCCGCCCTTCGCGACTATCGCGGGCACCTCGAGAAGGCGTTCACCGAAACCCGCGACTCGACGAGTGCACCGCACGAGCCGACCGTCATCGACAACGCCCCAACTCCTGCACCCGAGGTCGAAACGGCGATCAGTCTCGACGTCCTCAAGAAAATCGCCGACTCGCAGGTCAATCTGCCCCCGGGCTTTGTTGCGCATCCACGATTGCTGCCGCAACTTCAGCGGCGCGCGGCGATGGTCGACGACGACGCCATCGACTGGGCGATGGGCGAGCTCATCGCGATCGGCTCGCTGGTGCTCGACGGTCACCCCGTACGGTTGGCCGGCCAAGACACTCGCCGCGGCACCTTTACGCAACGCCACGCCGTCCTCATCGATCGCGAGACCGGCGAGGAATACACACCGCTGGCGAACCTCGCGTCGGGGCAGGCGCCGTTCTACGTGTACGACTCGTTGCTGTCGGAGTACGCAGCCGTCGGGTTCGAGTACGGCTACTCGGTCGTGCGCCCCGAAGCGCTCGTCGCGTGGGAAGCACAGTTCGGCGACTTCGCCGATGGCGCGCAGACGATCCTCGACGAGTTCATCTCGTCCGGCGAACAGAAGTGGGGCCAACGTTCTGGCGTGGCGATGCTGCTCCCCCACGGATATGAGGGCCAGGGTCCCGACCACTCGTCGGCGCGGGTCGAGCGCTACCTGCAGCTATGCGCCGAAGGGAATATGACGGTCGCGATGCCGTCGTGCAGCGCGAGCTACTTCCACCTGCTGCGCTGGCACACCAAGAGTCCGCATCACCGTCCGTTGATCGTGTTCACGCCCAAGTCGATGCTACGGAATAAGGCCGCTGCGTCATCGGCGTCCGCGTTCACCGACGGCCGGTGGGAGCCCGTGCTACCCGATCCTCGACCGCTTCCGGCCGACGGCGTACGGCGGCTGATGCTCTGCAGCGGCAAGGTCACCTGGGATCTCGTCGAGCGCCGCGAGAAGGTTGGCCGCACCGGCACCGCGATCCTTCGCGTCGAGCAGCTCTATCCGTTGCCCGTCGCCGAACTGAAGGCCGCCGCGGCGCAGTATCCAAACGTTCAAGAAGTCCTTTGGGTGCAGGAAGAACCCGCCAACATGGGTGCCTGGTCACACATGGCAATGCGGCTGCACGCCCAACTCGGTCTGCCGATCACGCCGGTCACCCGACCGGAGAGTTCGTCGCCAGCCACCGGCTCACACGTGCGAAGCGATCAGGAAACCGAGACGCTGCTCGCAACCGCGTTCCCGGAGTAGTTCGTGTACTTCACAGACCGCGGCATTGAAGAGCTGGAAACGCGCCGCGGCGAGGAGTCGGTCACGCTTGCGTGGGTCGCCGATCAGCTGCGTACGTTCGTCGATCTCAACCCGGAGTTCGAAGTCCCGCTCGAACGACTCGCCACGTGGCTGGCCAGGCTCGACGACGAGGCGGACGACGACTAGCGCGGCCCGTCCGGAACGCGGTGCACTCGGACACCGTCGGCAATCACTAGCCCGATCCCCGCGTCGTCAAGCGTCAGCCCGTGGGGTTCTCAAGACGGAACGCCCGCAGTTGCACGAACGATCGCGTGTGGGCCGAAGCCGCACGGCGCAGATGCCGGTCTCGCACGCGAGCTTGCCGACAGCCACCGGTACGACCACACGCCGTACCCAGGACCGCCGACAACACCACCTACGCCGCCACCACCAGCACCGAGCCCGCCACCGGTACCCGGTCAGTTCGAGTGGAACGACCTCACCCTCGCTCCGCCACCGTCAGCAACGAAGCCGGCAGCGTGTGTCGACGTCGCGCTCGACGCACTGCGCACTGGAGGGTTCGCGCCGGTTGGAGCCGCTCAACCAGCGAAGGTGTGGCTGGCGATTCTCAGCGCGCCAACGCCCGCGAGCATCAATGCGGACGGCAGCTTCACGCCGTATTTCACCAATGTGCTCGCGTGGGTGTTCTATTTCGATGACCTGCCGCCGATGTGCCCTGCCGGCGGCCCTGTAGAGAGTGGCCCGGTCGAACCGATCCAGTGCGATCCTGCGTCGTTGGGGCCGTCGAGTGCGATCCTCAGCGTCGATGCCACGACGGCAGAACCACTCACGAACGTCGAGTCCGGCGGCCCGATGCTGCCCTGAGCTCTGAAAGCGATACGCCCCGCATTACCGGTCGGAATGTCCATGAAGATCACCCACATATCAAGCAGTTGAGGGTGCTTACGCGAGGTCTGGTGCCGCGTTCTGCTGAACGCGATGCCGAATGCTGCGCGTCGGTGAACGCCCCGGTCCCCGGTAGGCACCGTCCCGGCCCAGATCCCGCAGTCCCTCGTCGGCACGATCGTGCCGCCGTCGAAACGACCGTGCTGCCAGCCGTACCCGGCATCTGCGGTTCGTTGATCGGCATGTGGTGCGTGCAGGTTCGTTATGGGGCGTCTGCCGAAATGAAGCCTCACCCATCCGTGGGGTCATCGCCTGCCGGTTGGGCACATCACGATGCCAGGTGCCGTCGCTTGGCGCTCGAGGGTGTCCCACCGCCCACCCGACGCCCGACCTGCAGGTATGCGCTCGCTTCTTCGGCAGGCATGGGCTTGGCGAACAAGTAGCCCTGGAGATAGTTGCAGCCGAGCTCGACGAGTGCTGCCTGCTGGGCTGGTACTTCGACGCCTTCGGCGACGGTCTTCAGGTCCAGGGTCTGGGCGATCCCGATGATGGCTTTGATGAGTCCGAGTCCGCGGGCCTCGTGGATGGTGTCGACGAAGCGTTTATCGATTTTGAGGATATCGACGGGGAGGGTCGCGAGCGCGGCGAACGACGAGTATCCGGTGCCGAAGTCGTCGATCGCGATCCGGACTCCGAGGCCACGCAGGTACTCAAGCGTGGCCGTCACGCGGGTGGTGTCGCCGGCGAACGCCGATTCGGTGATTTCAAGGGTGAGCGCGTGGGGTGCGAGCCCGCTGGTCGCGAGTGCTTCGCAGACGCTCTCGGTGTAAGAGCGTTCAACAAGCTGACGGTTGGAGACGTTGACGGCGACGCCGACGTCCACGCCTAGGTCGGAGGTGTGCCAGCTTCTGGCTTGGTGGCAGGCGCTAAGCAGGACGCCAAATCCGATGTCGTGGATGAGGCCGGTTTCCTCGGCCAATGGGATGAAGGCATCGGGTGGTATGTGGCCCTTCACTGGGTCAAACCAGCGTGCCAGGGCTTCGAATGAGGAGACGCGACCCGTCCGCGCGTCGACGACGGGCTGGTAATGCACGGTCAGCTCATGATTGCTGACCGCCTTGCGCAGCGCCTGTTCGGTGTTGAGGCGGTCGACGGCGAGGCTGTGCATAGAGCGTTCGAACAGTCGGTAGCGGCCCCTGCCTTCCTGCTTTGCCCGATACATCGCTGCGTCGGCCTGGCCGAGGACGTGTTCGGCTTCGTCGGTGGCCCCGCGGGCGATGGTGATACCGATGCTGCCCCCAAGTGTGACCTGTCTGGTGCTGAGCGCGACAGGCTCGGCCAAGATGTTCAGCAGCCGCTGTCCGAGTCGGGCTGCCTCCTCTGGTGAGCCAACGTCTTCGACTATCAGGGCGAACTCGTCGCCGCCAAATCGGGCGATAGTGTCCATATCCCGAAAGGCCGCGCGCAGGCGCACGGCGATCGCGCAAAGCACCGCGTCCCCTGACTGGTGACCTAGGCTGTCGTTGATGTGTTTGAACCCGTCCAGGTCGACGACGACCACGGCGAGATGGCCATCGGTACGCGCTTGGCGTCGCAGCGCCTGCGACAGGTGATCATCGAACGCTACCCGGTTCGCCAGCCCGGTCAGACCGTCGTGGAGTGCCCGATGCCGCAGCTCGCGGTTCAGCTGGTCCTCGGCGGTGACATCACGAAAGCTCCAGACCCGGCCAATGATCTCGCCATCGAGGTACTGCGGCAGGGACAGACGTTCGACGACCCGGCCATCCGCGAAGTGGAGGGTGTCACGGCTCTCAGCGTCGGGCACCTGGTACAGCGCCTCGACCTTGGAGATGAATGCGTCAGGGTCACGGAGTTGGCCGAGCACGAAGGTCAACACGGCACTGTCGTCACCGGAACGCAGTACGTCCTCCGGCAGCTGCCACATCTGAGTGAACCGGTGGTTGTAGTGGGAGATCCGCCGGTCGGCGCTAACGACCAGGATCCCGTCGGCGGTCGAGTCCAAGGTGGCAGCCAGCACCGAGTTCGCGGTGCGCAGATCTTGCTGCTCGACGGCGAGGTGTTTGGCGGAGGCTCGCAGGCCCTCGTTGAGGGTGAGCATCTCGTGCGACGAGTTCTCCAGCGAACGCTCTAACAGGTAACGATCCCGCTCCTGGTCAGCCAGCAGCGCCCGCACGGTGTCGAGGAAAGCAATCCATGCCGGGTCGCTCGGTGCGCCCGAGGTGGCCAGCCCCTGCCGTTTGAGGACTCGGCCAAGAAGCCGGTCGCTCGCCGCTGGAGCGAGCCCGCCGTCCACGCCATTAGCCTTCCGACAACGTCGTGATCGTCATCGTCTGGTTGTGAAGGTCGCCTCGTCCCCCGGCGCCGGGAGCGATCTCACCGTAGGAGTAGAACCCAACCATCTCCGATCCGGCCGGGAGGATCTCTAGGGCCGCCTCCAGCTCCTCC
>DASRZB010000420.1:0-4615 GCA_035653855.1 Acidothermaceae bacterium
GGTCTTCTTCTTCGCCAGCGTCTACTCGCAGGTGTCACTCGGCTACAACGCGAGCAAGGCTGGCCTTTACTTGCTCCTCTTCTTCGCCGGCTTCGCGCCAGCCGCGCAGATCGGCGGCCGGATGCTCGACCGTGCAGGCGCGAAACGCCCGATGGTCCTCGGTTGCGCCCTCGCGACGGTCGGCTTTGCCTTGTGGGCTCACGCGCTGACCCACCTCAGCCTCGGCGCGCAGTGGCCCTACATCCTGATGTCGGGTGCGGGCATCGGCCTGCTGCTAGGGCCTGCCAGTACCGACGCGGTCAACCGCGCGATCGGTGCGTCGTATGGCGAGGTCACTGGCATCACGCAGACGATCAGAAACTACGGCTCGACCTTGGGAATTGCCGTGCTGGGCACCGTGTTGACCACCGTGTTCACCAACCGGCTGACGACGTCGTTCACCCACCTCGGCGTGCCTCACAGCGTCGCCGTGTCGATCGCGCACGGGTCGACACAGGCCGGCAGTGGTCCCAGCGCGTTGAGTTCCGCGCCTACTTCGCTGCGACCGCAAATCTCGGCGGCCATCGCGCACGACTTTGCGGTCGCGACCCAGGCCGTCCTGTACGGCATGGCCATCGTGCACGCCGTCGCGTTCATCATCGCCCGCAGGCACCCCGGTGGCGTGCCGCAGGAGCCTTACCCGGCCGGCTCCAGGGCCCCATCAGAGCAGGCGGCCTGAGCAAGGCAGATCGACTAGTCGAGCAACCGCCGCACCACGCCGTCCGCAAGCAACCGACCCTCGCGGGTGAGCACGCCGCGCCCCTGCTCGAACGCCACCGGTTCGAGCAAACCAGCGGCGACCTCGGCGACGGCGGCGGCGCGACCGACGTCGCCCAGTTCGAGCAAGTCGAGACCCTCGACGAGACGCAGTTGCAACAGCACCCGCTCGACCCGCCGAGTTGACGCGTCAAGAATCTCGCGCGCGTAGCCCGGACTGACACCGGCCGAGACCCGCGACGCGTACGCCGTCGGGTGCTTCACGTTCCACCAGCGCACGCCGTCGACGTGACTATGTGCACCAGGTCCGATCCCCCACCAGTCATCGCTACGCCAATACGCCAGGTTGTGCCGGCACTGCCCACCCGGCTTTGCCCAGTTCGACACCTCGTACCAGCCAAACCCCGCAGCCGTCAGCATCTCGTCGGCGATCAAATAGCGGTCGGCCAGCACATCGTCGTCCGGTCGAGGAAGTTCACCGCGGGCCACCCGGCCAGCAAGCCGCGTCCCCTCCTCAACGATGAGTGAGTACGCACTGATGTGGTCTGGCTCGGCGGCGATCGAGGCGTCCAGCGACGCCCGCCAATCGTCGTCCGATTCACCAGGGGTGCCGTAGATCAGGTCAAGACTGACGTGCTCGAACCCGGCCGCCCTGGCTTCGGCGACTCTCACAGCCGCAGTGCCAGGCGTGTGCACGCGATCAAGAACCGCGAGCACGTGCGAACGTGCCGACTGCATGCCGAGGCTGACTCGCGTGAAGCCGGCGTCGCGAAGTGCCGCCAATGAACGCGCATCGACTGATTCCGGGTTGGCCTCAGTCGTCACCTCGGCATCACGAGCAACACCAAAAAGGTCGCGGACGGCGGTGAGCATCGCGGCGAGATCAGCCACCGGCAGCAGGGTGGGAGTGCCACCGCCGAAGAACACGGTCTGCACTGGCAGGTCGACGTCGCCGAGCACGCCGCGAGCAAGCTTCAGTTCGGCGATTGCATCATGCGCGTAGGACGCCTGACTCGCCCCTCCGCCGAGCTCCGAGGCCGTGTAGGTGTTGAAGTCGCAGTAGCCACAGCGGGTCGCGCAATACGGCACGTGGATGTAGACGCTGAACGGCCGCGAGCCCACCGCAGCCAGGACGCCGGGGGGCAGGGCGCCGTCGGGCGGCTGCGGGTCGCCGTCCGGCAATGTCGATGGCACTGTCACATTCTGCGCACACGCCAGCACGACGATCTGTGTTCCGCGCTAAATCCACTAGTGCAGTTGTCGCGTTATGAGAGCAGAATCAGGAGTGCCCGAGGAGGCGGCAGGCTGGTGCTCTGGCTCGCGCTATGGCTTACGGCGACGGTCGCAATCTGCGTACTTGCATTGCTACCGGCGAATCGCGTCGCCCTGCATGTGAAGCTCGCGGACGCCGTGAGCCGGCGTTGGCACCGATTCTTGCCGGCGCCGGCCGAGCCGGTCGGGCCGCCGATCGAGGACATCGCCAAGAGCCTGCGACGGCTCCAGCAATGGCTTGACAGCTACGCAGATTCTCGTCCGATCCCTGGCAAGGCCACCAAGGTGATTGCCACGACCAACGCTTATGACCACGTGCTGGTCGAGGCCTGTCGGGCGCTCCAGGTACCCGAGGGGCTCGACGGCACCGACGGACTCGATCGCGAGGCGGAACGGCTGCGCATGCAATCGGCGCTCGTCGACGCGGGCCTCGTGCTACGGGGGCGTCGCCAAGCGGAACGCTGACTCGCTAGGAGTTCTCCTCGGTGTAGCGGAGGGCGAACTGGTAGTCGACCGTCGTGAGTTGCGGCGCCGCAAGCATTCGCGGAATCAGGCTACGATCCGTCGTTTTGGCACGAAAGACCAGCCCGATAGTGACGTCATGATCCGGCCGGTCCTCGATGACGAGGTCATCGCCGGCGCCGATCTCACCTTCCTCGAGCACCCGCAACATGGCACCCGGCCGGCCATCGTCGGTGAACCGCTTGACCCAATGCGGCTCCGCGAGCCAGTCCTGAAAAACGACGCACGGAATCCTCGGGCGCGTCACCTGGAGCAACGTGGTTCCGATGCGCCACGTCTCGCCAATTAGGGCACCGGTGACGTCGAGCCCGCGCGTGGACACGTTCTCGCCGAACTGACCGGGCCGCAGGTCGCGGCCGAGCATTCCAGCCCAGTCGTCGAGGTCTTCGGTCGCGTAGGCGTAGACAGCCTGTTCTGGCCCGCCGTGGTTGGCGGTGTCGGTCTGCGAATCGCCGTCTAGCCCGAGCAGGCGCACCGCAACCCGGCCCTGCGCCGCGCGCTTGTCGATCGAGCTCACGCCAGACTTGGTGGGCATCGGCTTGCCGCGGCCCACGTTCACGGCCACCACGGTTGCGGACGTCACGCGCTCAGTCCTTGGCCGTAGGGGCGGTCGACAGCGCGGCGATGAATGCCTCCTGCGGAACCTCGACGCGGCCGACCATCTTCATCCGCTTCTTGCCTTCCTTTTGCTTCTCCAGCAGCTTTCGCTTACGGCTAATGTCACCGCCGTAGCACTTCGCCAGCACGTCTTTGCGGATCGCACGAATGCTCTCCCTGGCGATGATGCGCGACCCGATCGCCGCCTGGATGGGCACCTCGAACTGTTGGCGTGGGATGAGCTCGCGCAGCTTCTTTGTCATCTCGACGCCGTACGCGTACGCCTTGTCCTTGTGCACGATCGCGCTGAACGCGTCGACTGCTTCGCCCTGCAGCAGGATGTCGACCTTGACGAGGTCGCCCACCTGCTCACCCGTTGGCTCATAGTCGAGGCTGGCGTAACCGCGGGTCCGTGATTTCAGCTGATCGAAGAAGTCGAACGCGATCTCGGCCATCGGCATCGTGTACCGCAACTCGACGCGATCGGCGGACAGATAGTCCATGCCCAGCAGGGCGCCCCGCCGGCTTTGGCAAAGCTCCATGATCGTGCCGACATAGTCGCTGGGTGAGAGCACCGTGGCCCGCACGATGGGCTCGTAGACCTCCGCGATCTTCCCCTCGGGATATTCACTCGGGTTCGTGACGGAGATCTCCTTGCCGTCCTCGCGAATGACGCGGTAGACGACGTTGGGCGCGGTCGAGATCAGGTCGAGGTTGAACTCGCGCTCGAGCCGCTCGCGCACGATCTCCAGGTGCAGCAAGCCGAGGAAGCCGCAGCGAAATCCGAATCCGAGCGCAGCGCTGGTCTCCGGTTCGTAGGCCAGTGCCGCGTCGTTGAGCTGCAGGCGGTCAAGCGCATCGCGCAGCAGCGGGTAGTCGCTGCCGTCGATCGGATATAGCCCGGAGTAGACCATCGGCTTGGGCAGCGTGTATTCGGCAAGGGGGTCGGTCGCCGCACGACTAACGACCGTGACGGTGTCACCTACTCGTGACTGGCGGACGTCCTTCACCCCGGTGATGAGGTAGCCGACTTCGCCCACGCCAAGTCCTTCGGTAGGGATCGGCTCCGGTGAGATGACGCCGACCTCGAGCAGCTCGTGCGTCGTCCCGGTCGAGAGCATCTTGATGCGTTCGCGGCTCGAGAGGTAGCCGTCGACGACCCGCACATAGGTGACGACACCGCGGTAGACGTCGTACACGGAGTCGAAAATAAGCGCCCGCGGCGGCGCCTCGAAGTCGCCGACCGGTGGCGGGACCTGCCGCACGACGTGGTCGAGCAGTTCGCGTACCCCGGAGCCGGTCTTCGCGCTGACCCGCAGCACATCGCCAGGCTCGCAGCCGATGACGTGCGCGAGTTCCTCCGCGTAGCGCTCGGGCTGCGCGGCGGGCAGGTCGATCTTGTTCAGCACCGGAATGATGAGCAGATCGCTTTGGATCGCCAGGTAGAGGTTAGCCAGCGTCTGCGCCT
>DASRZB010000421.1:0-8923 GCA_035653855.1 Acidothermaceae bacterium
TGGATCACGGCAAGGACGTTCGGCCGCACATGGTCACCGGCTACTGGAAGGACACCGGTCGGCTCGAAGACATGCTCGAGTGCAATCGCAAGGTGCTCGAGTCGGTCGAGCCGAGCACGCGGGGCAGCGTCGACGAAGTCAGCCGCATCATTGGCCGCGTTGTCATCGAGGAAGGCGCATCGATCATCCGCTCGACCGTGCGCGGCCCGGCGATCATCGGCCGCGGCACCCGAATCGTCGACAGCTACATCGGTCCGTTCACGTCGATCTACCACGACTGCCTCATCGATTCGACCGAGCTCGAGCATTCGATCGTCCTTGAGGCGACCACGATCTCCGGTGTCAGTCGGATCGAGGACTCGTTGATCGGCAAGGAGGTCGAAGTCTCACCGTCGACCGCGATGCCGCGTGCCCACCGCTTGATGCTGGGCGACCACAGCAAGGTGTCGCTCGCCTGAGCACCAGCATGCTTGATATCTCAGATCCCGCCGGGACTGCCGACCAGCCAGGCTCGATAGGACTTCGAACCAGACGCATCGGGACGGCGATCAGTGGGCCGATCCACCGTCACCTCACGCCCGATGTCGCCGGCGTCGCCGCACTAACCGCGGCCACCGCCACGCTGTACACGGTCTTCGAGATCGAGCAGCAGCGGCATTTCCAGACCGCTGGCTACGACCTGGGCATCTTCGACCAGGCGATCAGCGGGTACGCGCACCTACACGCGCCGATCTCGCTGATGAAGGGCGTGCACAACGGGTTCGGCACGCACTTTTCCGAACTAGGCGACCACTTCTCGCCGATCATCGCCGCTGTTGCACCGGTGTACCGGGTCTTCCCCAGCGCCGTGACGCTGCTCGTGATTCAGGGTCTGCTCTTCGCGGCGTCCCTGCCTTCGGTTTGGCTCTTCAGCCGGCGTGCACTCGGTCGACCCGCGGCCTATCTGATCACCGCCGCGTACGCCCTTGCCTGGGGGTTGCAGGCGGCGATGGCCGCCGACTTCCACGAGATCGCATTCGCTGTCCCGCTGCTCGCTATTGCCCTGGAGAGGCTGGACGCCGGTCGGTTGCGCGCTGCGATCATCGCTGCTTTGTTGCTGCTGCTGGTGAAAGAAGACTTCGGTCTCGTCGTGGCAGCGTTCGGTCTGGTCGTCGGACTGCGCACTCATCGGTGGCGGCTCGCCGGGGTCCTGGCCGTCGTCGGCATCGCGTTCACGGTCCTTGCCGACCGCGTCCTGATCCCCGCGTTCGGCGGGAAAGCCGGCTATTACTGGGATTACTACGCCGCACTCGGTTCGGGTCCACTTGAAGCTGCGTGGCATGTAGTGCGGCATCCGCTGTGGACGCTGCATCTCATGGTGACCCCGCAGGCGAAGGTGCGGCTGCTCGAGTGGTTGTTTTTCCCGCTCGGGCTCATGCCGCTCGGATCGTCGTTCGTGCTGCTCAGCGTGCCGTTGCTCGCGGAGCGGCTGCTGTCGGACAATCCCAACCACTGGACGCTGACGCATCAGTACAGCGCGCCGTTGGTGCCGATTCTCGCCCTCGCCGCTGTCGACACCGTCGCGAAGATTCGCCGGGCACTGCAGCCACACACGTCGACGGCGGCACGTCACCGCGGTCGGGCCGGCGGACTTTCCTGGACGGTAGGGCCTGCGTATGCGCTCGGCATCCTTGTCGTTGCCGTGTGGGCGTGGGGTCGGATGCCGTTCGGCCAGCTCACAAACAACGGCGTCACGCAGTCATGGCACACGACCAGCTACGACCAGGCTCGGCAGGCCGCGGTTGACGTCGTCCCGAACGGGGCAACAGTCGAGGCGAGCAACGAACTTGCTCCCCATCTGGTCGATCGCGCAAGGGTGATGCTGCTCGACGCGACGCCGCATGATGCGCCGTGGGTGGTGTTCGACGAGGGGTACATCGAGTTCCCGATGACGGATCAGGCTCAGCAGACGCGCAGTAGCTGGCTGCTGTCGCACGGATATCAGCAGGTGTTCTCGCGGGACTCGATCGTCGTATTCCACCGCGTCACGCCGGCGAGTGCGCCATGACCGTGGACGAGCCGCTAGCCACTGACGAGCCGGACGACTACGACCCAGACATCGCCGATATCGAGATCGGACGACGGGTGCGTACGCCGCGATCGGATGCGTCGCGTCGCCTGCCTGGCCGGATCCTCGCGGTCGCGTCGGTGCTGCCGGCTGTGGTCGCGGCTGCATGGGTGGCCGGTGCGTTGGTGTTGCTCTGGTTTCACGTCTACGTCCCGGTAACCGGCACGCTCCTCGCTTTGGCGATCACCATCGTCATCGCCCGCCCGGTGGTGCGAGTCGCGTTGGCGTCGGCCGACCGACTGGGCGACGTGCCGTGGTGGGCACTGATCGCCGTCCTCGCAGTTGTTGTGCTGGCGGGCGGCCTCGCGTTCGCGCACAGTGCCGAAGATGTCTTGGTCCGTCGCGATCCGGGTTCATACGCGATGAGCGCGACCTGGTTGTCGACGCACGGCACGATTTTGATGCCCGCGCACCCGCAGGTGTTCGGCGCGCCGAATTCCGATCTAGTGCTGGCCTCTCAAGGCTTCTATGAGCAGGGTTCGCACATCATTCCGCAGTTCATGACCGGCGCACCCGTGTTGCTGTCGATCGGCGGCTGGATGGCCGGCGTAAGCGGCGTGCTGCACGGGAACGCGTTCCTCGGCGCGTTCGCACTGCTGGCTTTCGCCGGCCTCGCGGCTCGTCTCGTTGGCGCTCGTTGGGCGCCGCTCGCGGTACTCGCGCTGGCATTTGTGCAGCCTGAGCTGGACGTCATGCGGGCCACCTACAGCGAACCCGCGGGTCAGTTGCTCCTGCTCGGCGGATTGGCGATCGTCGTCGACGGTTTCGTCGCGGGCCAACTGATGCCCGGGCTCTGGCCACGGCTGCGGCGCAACGCCGGAGGTGAATCGGCGCCTGATGACGCGCCGCCTCTTGCACCAAACCTTGCGGCCAACGGTCTCTTCGTCGGCGGGCTGGTGCTTGGCCTCGTGTTCACCGTGCGCATCGACGCGGTCGCCGATCTGTTCCCGTTGGTTCCGTTCGTCGGCTGGCTGGCCTTTCATCGGATCCTCGGCTGGAAGCGCTTTGCGGGCGGGCTCGTGCTCGGCCTCGCCTTCGGCGGATTCGACTGTCTGTTCCTGACGTATCCCTACGCACAGCACGTCGGCCCAGACCTCGCGAAGGTTGGCCTCGGCTTCACAGCACTGTCGTTGTGGGCGCTCGCGGTCTTCGCTCTTGCGAGGTGGCGGCAGCGCCGCGACGCCGGCGGGGGTGCGTGGCGCAGTTCGCCATGGTATTGGCGAATCGGCCTGGTCGTTGCTGTCGTTGTGTCCGGAGTTCTGCCGCTGCTGACGTGGATTCGCGGTGTCCGTCGCCGGCTGCCGATCCTTGCCGCGATTGGCGTGTTTCTCATCGGCCTGTTCTTCTTCCTACGACCGCACTTGATGACGATGCGCGCGAATCCGGAGTCGGGCGGTGCGAACTACGTCGAGCAGGTGCAGCGCTTCTTGCACATGAGCGTCGACCCGACGCGGTCGTATTACGAGCAGGCGACGCGGTGGCTGTCGTGGTATCTCGGGTGGGGCACCCTGGCGCTCGCGCTGATCGGTGCGTGCTGGCTCGCTTACGAGCAGACTGCCGGACACCGACGGGTGTGGGCGCCGGCATTCCTGGTCTGCTTCGGCTCCGCGGTATGGGTGCTCTTTGCGCCGAGCATCACGCCCGACCACCCCTGGGCGGACCGTCGCTTTGTTCCGGTGGTGCTCCCGGGTCTGGTGCTGTTCGCGCTCATCGCGATTGTTCCCGTGCTGCCGTTCATTGCGAGCAGGACGTCGCGCGCGTGGTCGGCTGACTCGAGCGCCCGACCGGTGCTTGTCGGTGCTCTGCAAGGAGCGGTCGGCGCGCTGGCGGTGCTGATCATTGTCGTTCCGGTCTGGACGGGTAGCCGCGACGTGATCTACACGAAGACCGAAGTCGGCGAACCGACACTGGTGCACCAGGTCTGCTCGCAACTGCGGCCCGGCGACGTCGTCATCGCCATCGGTGGCCGGGCCAGGACCGAGTGGCCCGGAACGATGAAGGTCATGTGCGGGGTGAACGTCGGCTACCTCGGCAACGACGGCGACCTCACCGAGATGTCCCAGATCTACACGCAGGTGCACGCAGACGGCGGCCGGCTGATGCTGCTGGCCGAGAGCGAGGGCGACAAGAACGCCGCGGACCTCGAGGCGGCCTGGCCCGACGAGCCCACCGCATCGCTGATCACCAGCGAGGCCACCCACACGCTCGTCACCCGGCCCGGAAAGCCGACGAAGTTCTTAACCCAGATGTGGCTGGGCGAATATCGGCTCGGCGGTTCCTGACCGACCCGGGGTGCCCGACCGTCACAATAGGCACCGCGACTATCGACACCGCCGCCATGAGCGGGGATCCACCTCGAGGGAAGAGTTGAGCATGCGAGTACTGGTCACCGGCGCCGCCGGGTTCATCGGTTCGCACTACGTGCGCAGCATGCTCTCGGGCGACTACCCCGGGTTCGAGGACGCCGAGGTCACGGTGTTCGACAAGCTGACGTACGCGGGCAATCTCGAGAACCTCGCGCCGGTTGCCGATAGCCCCCGCTATCGATTCGTACAGGGCGACATCTGTGATCCCGTACAAGTCGCCGGCGCGGTCGCTGGTCACGACATCGTGGTCAACTTTGCCGCCGAATCGCACGTCGACCGATCGATCTACGGCGCTGCCGAGTTCGTCGTGACGAACGTGCTTGGTGCCCAGACCCTGTTCGACGCGTGTGTGCGGGCCGGCATCGGCCGGGTGGTGCACGTCTCAACCGACGAGGTCTACGGCACGATCCCCGAGGGTTCGTGGACCGAAGAGCACATCCTTGAGCCGAATTCTCCTTACTCCGCCAGCAAGGCGGGCGCAGATCTGCTCGCGCGAGCGTATGCGGGCACCTACGGGTTGGACATCTCGGTGACGCGGTGCACGAACAACTACGGGCACTACCAGTTCCCGGAGAAGGTCATCCCGCTGTTCGTTACGAATCTCATCGACGGCCTGACGGTGCCGCTCTATGGCACGGGCGAGAACATCCGCGACTGGCTGCACGTCGACGACCACTGCCGAGGTATCCAGCTCGTGGTCGAAAAAGGTGCACCCGGAGAGTTTTACAACATCGGCGGCGGTATCGAGCTGACGAACAAGGAGCTCACGCAACGGCTCCTCGACGCGTGCGACGCGACCTGGGATTCCGTGGTACATGTCGAGGACCGCAAGAACCACGATCTTCGCTATTCGTTGGACGACGCGAAGTTGCGCGCCATGGGATACGCACCGCTTACATCCTTCGACGAGGGCCTTGCGAAGACGGTGCAGTGGTACCGCGACAACCAAGCATGGTGGCGCGCGATCAAGGCGAAGGCGGCACTCGCGAAGTGACCGAGCGGTGGCTGGTCGTCGGCGCGGGAGGGCAGCTCGGCACTGACCTGATGCGCGTGCTTGACGGCCAATACGTCATTGGCCTGACACGACACGAGCTCGACATCACCGACGTCGACGCCGTGGCGCGGGCGGTCGCCGCCGTCGTCCCGTCTGTGATTGTGAATGCCGCGGCCTACACGGCGGTCGATGCGGCCGAGACCGACGAAGCCACCGCCTTCACCGCCAACGCCACCGCGCCGGCAGCGCTTGCGGCGGCCGCTGCGAAAGCCGGTGCCAAGTTCGTGCACGTGTCGACCGACTACGTCTTCGCCGGTGACGCGACGATGCCCTATGACGAAGCTGCGGCGACTGGGCCGAAGTCGGCCTACGGCCGGACGAAGTTGGCGGGGGAGCAGGCCGTTTTCGCTGAACTCCCCGATGCCTACGTCGTGCGGACCGCGTGGGTCTACGGCGCGAGCGGCGCGAACTTCGTCAAGACGATGGCGAGGCTCGAGCGCGAACGCGAGACCGTCTCCGTCGTCGATGACCAGCGCGGTTCGCCGACGTGGTCGCGCGATCTGGCTCGCGGCCTCGTCGACCTGGGTTCATCGGACGCCGCTGGCGGTGTCTATCACTGCACGAACACCGGTGAGACGACGTGGTTCGGGTTCACCAGGGCCATCTTTGAAGAACTCGGCGCCGACCCCGAGCGGGTGTTGCCCACCACGACCGCTGCGTTCCCGCGCCCCGCGCCGCGCCCCGCGTATTCGGTGCTCGGCAACCGACGATGGATCGAAGCAGGCCTCGATCCGTTGCCGCACTGGCGCGCCGCTTTGCATGACGCGTTCGCGAGCGCACCTGATGAGCTGCGAGGCTCAGCGAGGTGATCGAGGCAACCCATCGAGCCGCCGCCCGCCCTCGGCTGTCCAGTGTTGGGCTGGTCGTCGGCCTCGCGACCGTCATGTTCTACGGGATCATGATGATCTGGGCCTGTGTGACGCCGGATTTCCGCGCCCCCGACGAGCCGCAGCAGGTGTCGACGACGCTGCGGTTGGCGTACGTGCACAGCTACCCAGCGCCCGGTGATGCGCGCATCTACTTGCCGGTGAAGGCGTCCTACGCCGACGTCGGATTCGGCGGGATGGGTCTCAACACGATCATCGGATTGGCGCCGCTGCACCGGCCGACGTCCACGCAACTGACGCCGCAGACGATGAGCGAGCTCGGCGCCGCCGAGCCGACTGCGGTCACGCCCTACGACTACGACCAGATGACGCAGCATCCGCCGGGATACTTCGCCGTCATGGCCGTCGCGGCGCGCGCGTTCGACGTCATCGACAAGACGCCGCACACCGCACTGCTCATCCTCAGGTTGTGTTCGGCGCTCTTACTGGCACCGCTGCCATTCCTCACGTTTCGCATCGGAAAGTTGTTGGGTGCAACCCCTGCTGTCGCCGCGGCCGCGTCGTTCTTGCCCGCAGGGCTTCCGCAACTCACCCACATTGGCGGGGCGGTCAACAATGACACGCTGGCCATCATGCTCGGCGCGGCCGTCACCTGGCTCGCGCTCGAGTTCGTGACGCGACGTGCCGTGCGCGGTTGGGCCATCGGTTTGGGCGTCACCATGACCGCGATGCTATGGACCAAGGGCACCGCGCTGCCGATGCTCGTGGTGGTTGCGGCGGCTTTTCTGTTGCGGGCCAAGCGGTTCGGTGTTCGTCGGACGAGCGGTGACGCGCTTCTAGCTGCCCTGTGCATCGTGCCCGGGGTTGCATGGTGGGTGGCAAACGTCGTCCGCTTCCGTACTTTGCAACCGGACGGCTACCCGAAGTCGTACTCCGATCTCTTGCCGCACGGCCACATCACAGTTGGCCACTGGCTGCACGGATTCTTTCCCGGACTCACGCGGTCGTTCTTCGCAGACTTCGGTTGGCTTGAGGCGCCGCCTCCGGCACTGGTCACCGCGGTACTTAGCGTCGCCGTGCTTGCGTTGGTCGTGGTGGGCATCATGCGCTGCGGACCGCGGTGGGCGACCGCGTTGCTCGCGCAACTCAGTTGGATCATGCCGTTGATCGCGATCATGGATACGTCGTACTCGGCGTCTAATCGCATCGGCGCCTTGCAAGGGGTGCAAGGTCGCTATCTGTTTGTCGGTGTTGCCGCAATCGCGGCCACCATCGGCGTCGCAGTCGGCCCGGGCCGCCGCCCTTCCCTCGCCTGGATCTATGCGCTACTGCCGGTGTTGGCTCTGATAACCGCGGCACTGGGATTGGCTGCCGGCGTTGCGCACTTCTACGTGGGCAATGGCTTCTCCGGCGAGGTCGGCACACTGTCGGCCTGGAGCCCGCTGCGCTTGCGGGTGTTGGTCCCGGTCGGCGTGGTCTGTGCCGCCGCGGCGCTGGCCGGCGCCTGGATCTCAGCGCGCGGTGCGCGTGGCGTCGGCCCTGCCGACGCGCCCGCTTCCGTCAGTGGGCCACAAATGGATGGCGGCGCGCGTCTCTAGGGACTAATTGCTCAGGTCGGCACTCGGCCCGCCCGATGCAGATAGCAGTTGCGCGAATTGCTCATGATCATGGGCGAATCATGCTTGAGTGGCATAGAACTTCTCTTTTACCACTTCGGCCCCAGGAGTGACATCGGTGCGGCGACGACTCCTCACGCTCTCGTTGGCCGCCGTGGTCGTTCCCGGGGTCTTGATCGCGCTTCCCGTCGTCTCGGCCCCCACGGCGGCTCCTCGCCCGGTGGCGTCGAACACCTTCTCCATCGCGATCACCCCGGCGGCATTCGAGCTCGCGTCGCAGCTCCAGCCGATGACCGTGGTGGCCCGCCAATCGACGTCCGGCTTTCGAGCTCTTGGGCTTAGCTGGCGCACCGATAGCGGCGTCATCACACTGAAGGCAGAGGTCCAGGTCAAAACCGGCACCACCTGGAGTGGGTGGCAAGAGCTCGACTCCAGCGACCCGGGCACCGATGCCGTGGCCGATGGCTCCAGCGCACCGAGCGCCAACGTGACGCGCGATGGCACCGATCCGATGTGGGTCGATCACGGTGACGGCATCGCGGTGCGGTTGATTTCGGTGACCGGCGGCGAGCCGAAGGACCTGCGCCTCGACCTGATCGATCCCGGGACCTCACCGGCTGACGCGACCGTCGGCAAGAGCGCTCCTTCCGGCACAGCGCTGGCCGGCGGCACGCAGCCACAGATCTTCACTCGTGCAGACTGGGGCGCCGATGAGTCTGTGCGCTTGAGGTCGTGCCCGCAAGGACCGCAGTACACCGGCATGCCGAAGGTCGCGATCCTGCACCACACCGATACGACCAACAACTACGCGCCGCAGGACGTCCCGGCGATCATCCGCTCGATCTACGCGTACCACGTCGAGGCTGAAGACTGGTGCGACGTCGGGTACAACTTCCTGGTCGATCGTTTCGGTCGGATCTGGGAAGGGCGCTTCGGCGGCATCGATAAGCCCG
>DASRZB010000422.1:0-4918 GCA_035653855.1 Acidothermaceae bacterium
GCGGCGTACTCGCGCTCACGCCAATACGCACGGCCCTCGCGGATGCGCACGGGCTCAACGTCCCAGCCATCAGGAGACTCGGTCACGACGGCGATCCCATGCTGCCACGACTCGACACGTTCGATGAAGTTGCCGCGCACGCCCGTGCCACCCTTGGTGCTCGGGACGGCGCCATCGCGGCGGCAAAGGCTCCCGATCGACCACGACTCGACCTCGGCAGCCACTCCCCCGCCGAGATCGTACGTTTCAGAGTGATGCGAGAAGTGGTGCGCATGTCCCTGAATCGTGGACACTCGCTCCGACTTCGCCTGCTTCTCCATCGACAGGCGCTCGCCGTGCAGGGCGTACAGTGCGGTCTGTGAACCGTGGGCGTCCGCAACCTTGACCCGTCCGGCCGGGTAGCCATCAACGTACCGGATACCCAATTCGTCTAGCCGCAGGAGATGCGGCAGGGACATGACGGGCCATCCCTCGGGGGCGTTCGCCTGACGCAGCCGGAGTGCTGCCATCGCATTGCGAGCGATCATCTGGGCAAGGCGGTTGTCGTGATTGCCCTCTAGGTAGTCCTGCTCGTCAACCTGTGAACCGGCCGCTGCCAGGCACTCGACAAGCCAACGGTGCTCGCGGTCGATGGCGGGCTGCGTCGTAAGGACAAACTCAGGCAGCACCAGGAACTTGGAACTCCACTCGGCTAGGTCGATGCCATCGCCCATATGGATGATCCGGTGCGGTCGTACGTCGGCCAGGATCTCCAACGTGCACGCCATCGCCTGCTCGTCGTGCATCGGAATCAGCGTGCCGTCATCAAGCCGGCGATATCCCGTCTGCGTGTCGGGAAGCAACGCGGTCACCCGAATGTCGGACGCCTTGCGGACCTTCGCGCGGCTCTCGTGTTTCACGACGCACGGTGCCGCCTGTTGCACGACCGGCCACGATGGACCTTCGGCAAAGGCTGGAGAGAGCTGAACGCCGACGAGGTCGGTGACGACAGGGTTGCCGTCGTCGTCCTTTGACATCGCCTGCCAGAGGTTGACCTTATTGATCTTCGCTACGTCGTCCGCGTCGATGCCGCTGCGCACCAACAGCTCGGCAATCTTGCCGATGAGTAGCTTGCGCTGAGGGTCAGAGGTCCCCAGCGCCTCGCGGTAGCGGCGAATGGCCGCTTCGCTAATGGGGTGACCCCAAGCGGTGATCTTTCGGGCGATATCGACGTTGCCGACACCGTTAGCTAGGTCAGACAGGATCTCCTCGCGCTGCTCGGGTGTTAACGGCAGTTCGTCAAGTTTCGCCAAAGGTCGCTCCCATCCTCGGCTAATGAACTCATCGGGCCGGGCTCTCTCGCCGGACGAAACGCCCGGCCCGACTTCCCGCGTTTACTGCTGCGGTCAAGAGAGTGCTTTCCTTGTGGCGGGGGTGGGACTTGAACCCACGACCTTCGGCTTATGAGGCCGACGAGCTACCAACTGCTCCACCCCGACGTGATCGTGAAAAGAAGATGCCCTACACGCGGCTGGGTTAGTGCCATGCCGCTCCCTTCGGTCAGCCACGACCTCTTGCCGGTAACCGGCGAACGCCCTGTCCGCGTGGTCCTGTATCCCTGGCCGCGGTGATGGCGCACCGAACTGACACCAGGTAGTCCACGCGGCACTTCCCTCGGGCATCCTCTCTTCACGTTATGAGGTTACGTCTTGTGCAACTCGCACGTCAAGGGTTGAGATCCGCGATGGCAGCCCAGCACGCAATGGCCGAACCGACCGTCGTCCAGTACCCGTACTTCTCGTAAATCTTTGCGGCCCAACGCTTCTGTGCTGAGATGTCCCCAATGGAACTGGGCACCTCGGGATCGCTGGCGTTGCGGATAGACAGCCACGGAATCGAGCTACCGAGCTGCGACAGTGCCAGCGGCAACGTCGCGTCGTCCATCTCCTCGGTGTGCGCCTGCGGGTCGTTGGCAATCACGCCGAAGCTGTCGTCAGTATCAGCGAACGCGAAGTAGTCGACCGTCTCGACATCGCCAGTGCTCGCCCAAATGGACGGCGCGTGCGGGGTGAGGTCGGACGGGAGACGGCCTGCATTGGCGGGGATGAGATGATCGTTCGCCAGAGACACGTTCGGGCCGATCGAGAGGCCGCCCGATTGAGCGAATCGCTGCTGCGCCCACGGTTTATCCTTGAACGCCTTGGTGCAGTTGAACTTGGCAGCGTTGACCACGAACACGTCACCGAGGACGGTCGTCTCACCGATGCCGCCGGCCGTCCCCGTCGTGATGACGAGCTTCGGCTGGACCTCCGCGACCATCTGCTTCCAGAGCTTCACCACGGGGGCGGTTGTCCCATCGGTGGCGAGGTGCAGGTTCGACTTGACGCACAGGACCCGCTTGGAGCCGATATCCGTCAGGTGGTAGTTCGCCATGCACCGGCTGAACTTGGCCGGTGAGCGGCCGGTGAGCAAGGGCAGGTATTCGTCCCAGTGCTCCGCGTAGTGCGCCCATTCGGTGATGTGCACGCCCGGCGTAAGCACGTCCGCCATCGCTCGCGACTCTGCCGCTGTCCAGGTAACGACGAGGACATCGGCACGCGGCAGCGGCGCGGATGGTGACGCGTGACCCGCCGGGAACGGACTCGGCGCTAGTCCCTTCGGCCACGGGATCGACGCGAGGTCTTGGCGCCCCGGGTCGTAAGAGAGTCGGGCAAGTAGCGCATCAGCCATCAAAACAGTCCCCATCCAATAAGCCATCCCCAGCCGAAGTGCGCAACGATCCAAGCGAAAAAGTCAGGGGGCATCGGTTCTCCGTGTCAACGTTCGTGATCAAAGGCAGCGGTGTAGTCGTTCGTGATCATCGGTGCAGGCGCTCGAACTCCAGTTGCGCCTCGTGGATTAGGAACTCGACCAGCGCGCTGTGGCGTTTCTGCTCGACGCGGCGGGCGCGGTGCTTGGCGCGGAAGTTCAGGAGGCGGCCGAGTCGGACGAAGTAGCCGAAGACGGAATCGGGCTGCTCTGGCATCGGTGCGCCTCCAGGGCCGACAGGCGAGCTTCGACGGTGCGGTCCTTCAGCCAGCGTTTGCCGATCTTCACGCCCGCCCACGAACCGACGTAGTTGGCGATGGACACGGCCCCGACGACGAGCACCTTCATCGCCATGTTGTGACCGTCGATGGCGTTGAGCGACCAGTTCAGCGTCAGTAGGGCGACCAGCCACGCGGCCATGTCGAGAAGGCCGGAGGTGGCCGCCATGTTGCGCGCTTCGGCTTGGGTAAGAAGGGTGGAGAGAACGTCCTGAGCGACCATGGCCAGCGCGGCGTAGAGGGCGATCATTCGGACTCCTCCGCCACGTCCAGTAGGTGCTGGACGTGTGCCAACTCCGCGGCCACGTCTAGGCCAGCTTCCTGCGCCAACTTCTTGACGACCAGCAGCGCGGCCCGGTTCACCTCGTAGTCATGCTCAGACCGATCGCGGTCCTTCGCTGCCTGCCGATTACCGGAGAGCTGGAGGACGGGTCCCGTGAACGCGGCCTGAAGGGATAGGCAGATGTTCAAGAGCAGAAAGGGATACACGTCGAACGGCTTGCCACCCAAGAGGTGGGCAATCACGTATCCGTTCATTGTCATCCAGAGCACGATGATGCAGGTCTGAACGATCAGAAACGGCCAACTCCCCACTGTTGCGGCAAGGCGGTCGGCCGAACGCTCCCCGAAGGTTCGTTCCTCTGTGTGGCGAATGTTGGCCGGATGCCTCATCAGTGCACGAAAGTCGCGATCAACGAACCGGCGAGAATGGCAAGGATGCCCCCAACCGTCCCGATAACGGCCCACACACGGTGGCGGAACTGTGTTGACGCGACCTGCTCTAGGCGGTGCTGCTCAAGGGTGGTGATCCGCTCGCCATGCCCGTCAATCTTGAACCCGATCGCGATCAAGTCGGCCTTGTCGGCCTTGCTGTCCACTTTGGTGCTGATCTCGCTGAGCGTCAGGTCTTGCTTGTCGAGGTGGCCGACGATGTCAGCCTTCAGGTCCGCGACTACTTCCTTGACGCTCCAGCTGTCGGGGAGCATGGCGTGCGGTGCAAGTTCCTCTGCCATGTCACACCGTCGCAGTCAGGAGAACCGTGGCGACCGCGTTGGGGGCAGCGCCAGTGACGGACAGTGCGATGTGGCCGTTGACCTGATTGGCGTGCGCTTCGCCGGCCGAGAAGTGCGACGCGGCGGTCGTGCCCTGGTGGGTTACCGCGACGAACGTCGACCAGGGGAGATCCACACAGAGGTGGAATCCGTCACCGTGGGCGTCGGTTGAGATGTTGATCGGATGCAGGTGCACTGTGTCTCCATCGACGGGCGTCGGGGTCGGATTCGGCGGGGGTGGTGGAGGAGGGGTCGGCTTGGGCGGTGGCGGTGGTGGCGGCGGCGTCCAGAGTCCTGAGTAGTTCACGCCGCCGAAGTTGGGGAGCAGAACCGCATCAGCGTCACAGGTTCGGCCGAACGCGGTGAACTGCGGATAGCCGTACTTGTCCTGTGGCGCGCCCTGGTATAGGGACGCCTGCGGTACGGGGCCACCGGGACTTCCCGCCCCGGTCTGCCAGTAACGCTCGACAGGGACGCGCTGCGCGATGAGGTTCGCGATGACCGTCGAGTTGCAGTAGGCGCCGGTGACGTACCCGGTCGGCGCCAGCAGGCTCGCTACCCGCTCGTAGTAGGCGAACACGTTGGACCAGCTCGTGACAATGGCGTCGAGAGCGAAATAGAGCGGCACGCCATGCGACAGAGGCAGGTGCAGAGACCGCACGCCTTCTAGCGCGAGCTGTACATCCGCCTCGGCCGCGGCTGGTCCGTTGTTGGGCGACGTGGGGTCACGCTCGAATGTGAGCCACGCAAAGACACCGTGTGCCGTCAGGTCTTGAAGGCTGGCGACGCTGATCCCCTTAC
>DASRZB010000423.1:0-8047 GCA_035653855.1 Acidothermaceae bacterium
CCCTGGACGTCTACTCGGGCCTTTTCGATGACGACCTCGACGGCCTCGCGGACCGCCTCGACGCGGTCGCGAGTTCCGCTGCTGCGGACTTTTTGCGGACTAGCACGCCAGTCTCCAAGATCAAGGGAGGCACTCTGAGCCCCTGACCTGCGGTTATATGGGTGGGGCGGGTGGGGCTCGAACCCACGACCGACGGATTATGAGTCCGCTGCTCTGACCGGCTGAGCTACCGCCCCTGCATCGCGACGACACGAGCCTATCGAGCATTGCGACGTCAGGAGCGCATGAGCGCCGCGTTGGCGGGTGCCCGTTGAGCGCCGGGAGGAGGAGATTCGGCAGACGGCCTAGTTAACAGACCCGCAATAAACACGTCGAATTGACGAAACACGGCCCCCTTATGTTCTGCCCGATTCGGTGCGCGGCCGCACGGCCGTTTCGCCCTAACCGTGGACAAGGAGGGGCCCGTTGTTAATCGAGCTCGCGACGGCAGTGCACCAAGCAGCGAATACGTGCACTGCTACCGCCCTACCGGCCGCATGTCAGCCGTCGTGGTTAGACACCGGTAGCAACTCGTGGCAGCTCACTGCGGCCACCTTCGTTGGTCTGATGAGCGTGCCCGGCCTGGCGGTTCTGTACGGCGGTCTCGTACCGAAGAAGTGGGTCGTGAACACCATGTTCATGGCGTTCAGCGGCTTCTCCGCCGTCCTGATCGTCTGGGTGTTGTGGGCCTACAAGATGGGCTTCGGCGCACCGGTCGGCGGTGGCACCGCGAACACCTGGAACTACACCTACGGCAGCAACTTCTTCAAGAACTTCTTCGACAACTTCGTCGGGCATCCGGAAACATCGCTGCGCGGCACCTCGCAAATCAGCCAAGCGACCTTGACCGCAAACGGCGGTACGTCGTTGCCGCTAAGCCAAGCCACTGCGGCGTTGTTCTACTTCCAGTTCGTGTTCGCCGCGATCACGCCGCTGCTGTTCCTCGGTAGCGTCCTCGGCCGGATCAAGATCAAGGTGTGGATCATCTTCGTCCCGCTCTGGACGACGTTCGTCTACTCGATCAACGCGATGCTGATCTGGGGTGGCGGTTACTGGGCACACGAGGGTGCTGTCGACTACTCCGGTGGTTACGTCATCCACCTGGCCGCCGGTACCAGCGGGTTCGTCGCGGCATGGGTGATCGGCCCACGGCTCGCGCGCGACCGCCAGCGCTTCATCCCGCACAGCCTGCCACTCGTCTCGCTGGGCGCCGGCATCATCTGGCTCGGCTGGAACGGCTTCAACGGCGGTGACCCGTACTTCGCCAGTGCCGACGCAGCAACCGCTGTTATGAACACGAACATCGCCACGGTCTCCGCGTTACTGGCCTGGGTGTTGTGCGACATGTTCCTGAGCAAGTCGAAGAAGCCGACGTTCCTCGGCGCCGTCAACGGCATGATCGTGGGCTTGGTGGCTATCACCCCGGGAGCCGGTTTCGTCAACGGGTTCGGTGCCATGCTCGAGGGCATCATCGCCTCCGTGATCGTCTGGTTCGCATGGACCTACCTCCAGCCAATCCTCATCAAGCGCGTCGACGACGCCATGGGTGTCCTCTACACACACGGCATCGCCGGTCTCTGTGGAGGTTTGCTCGTCGGTATCTTCGCCGACCCGAGCGTTGTCGTTTACCCGCTGACAACGTCCGGCAGTGCATTCGCTGCGACCGGTTGGCTCTACGGCCACCCGAAGCTCTTCGAGGAGCAACTGCTCGCCGCGCTCACCGTCATCGTGTGGGATGCAGTTGTGACGTTCATCATCTTGAAGGTCATCAGTCTCTTCACGTCGTTGCGAATGTCCGATGAGGATCTCGAGATAGGCGACTTGGCCGTCCACGGCGAAGAGGCCTACCCCGAGGACTAGGTCCGCACACAGAGAAGTCATGCGTTCGCACCCGTCATATACTCAACAGAGAGCGGAGCCTGGCGATGGGATCGGCGATGGCAGTACAGCAAAATCCGAAACGGTTCCGCCTGCCGGACGGCAGCCGATCCGTCCAATCACCGTGGGTGTGGCGAGGGTTCGCCTTCATGTCCCTCGTCGCGCTCGGCTTCTGCATCATCTTCGCGGTCGGCGGCCAGCTGTTCTTCGCCGCCGCGTGGGCTTTCATCACGGCCGGCTGGTTCGCCATTGCGATGTGGCTGTGGCGCAAGCACATACGTGACGACGACCTTGCGTATCACCAAGCGCGGCAGCTGACCAAGAGCGGGAGACGCGCATGAGACTGATCACGGCAGTGATCAAGCCGTTCAAGCTCGATGAGGTTAAGGCAGCGCTGCTCGAAGCCGGCGCGACCGGTTTGACGACGAGCGAAGTACGAGGCTTCGGTCGGCAACGCGGCCATACAGAGGTCTATCGCGGCGCGGAGTATGTGGTTGACCTGATCCCCAAGGTCCGCATCGACATTCTTGTCGATGACGAAGATGCCGACAAGATCATCGACGCCATCGTGGCGAGCGCACGTACCGGCAAGATCGGTGACGGCAAGGTGTGGTCCGTCACGGTCGGCGACGTCGTCCGCGTGCGCACGGAAGAGCACGGCGCCGGCGCAATCTAACAAGCAGTTGGCTCAGCCCAGCGGATCCCCGTCAAGGGGGCGCTGGGCTGAGTTGCGTCCGGACCACCACAGCGCGCCGGCGATCAGCAGTACCAAGACCACGAACAGGACTGCCGGGGCAATGAAAGGTCGCCACGACGAGTGGGCGTTCACGAGCGAACTCGCCAATGAGATGGACGTCGGGTGCTTGGGGTCAGCGATCGCTTTCACGACGTCGCCAGCGGCATGGTTCGCGTTGGAGCCGTCGATGACCGCGTGGTAGCTGCGACCGGAAAGGTCGAATGACCCGCTGCACTGGAATGTCGTGACGGTGATCCCAGTACCCGAGAGGATGCCGAAACAACTCGTGACGGTGACGTCCACCGGCACGCCGCGGCGATGCAGGCCGTCGATCCTCGAGTTCTTGTGCGCCGCCTCAACTGCGAGCACCGCGACGAGGGCGGCGAGTGCGGCGATGGCTGAGCCGACAACAACGCGAAACACTCGACGGGTATCGATGACGCCGCCACCGCCGCGGATGTAACTGCCCGCCGCTGCCTCGTCGGTCTGCATCGCCGAATCCTACCGACGTTGACACAGCGACGAACCGCTAATCCGGATGCCGCGCTTACCGACCTGGTGTGAGAATGGCGCCGTGCTAACTACCGCAGCTGTGCTCGGCGTCATGACCGTTGCGTTGGCGATGGTTCTCACGCCAGGGCCGAACATGATGTACCTGGTGTCGCGCACGGTCACGCAAGGCCGGCGGGCCGGCCTTATCTCGCTCGGCGGAATCGCACTGGGCTTCTTGGTTTACCTCACGGCGACCAACGTCGGGTTGTCCGCCCTGTTCGTCGCGGTGCCCGATCTCTATCTCACCGTCAAGCTCGCCGGTGCCTGTTATCTGGGGTGGCTTGCCTTCAAAGCGTTGCGACCAGGCGGTGTCTCTATCTTTGCGCCCACTCGGCTGTCGCACGACTCCGGTCGACGTCTCTTCTCGATGGGACTCATGACGGCGCTGCTCAACCCGAAGATCGCCGTCATGTACCTCTCCCTGATTCCCCAGTTCGAGCGACCGGCCCAAGGTCACTTGGCGCTGCAGGGATTCACGCTTGGCGCGATCCAGATCCTGGTCTCGCTTACGGTCAACTTGTGCATCGTGCTGGCCGCGGGAACCATCGCGAGAGTTCTCAGCGGTCGGCCAGGCTGGGTCCGCGCACAGCGTTACGTGATGGGCACCGTGCTCGGCGCGCTCGCAGTGAAGCTGCTCACCGACCACGCCCGACCGAGCCCCGCGTAATCACGACGCACAATCACGACTTGGCTGCCACCGAGTCGGCCAATGCCGGAATCACCTTGTCGGCATAGGCCTGCAGGGTTGCCTCTTTCGCGTCATGTTGCAGGTACACGGCGAACTGGTCGACACCGAGCGCCTTCAGTGCGCGCAACTTGTCGATGTGGTCATCGACGCTCCCCAACACGCAGAATCGGTCCACAATCTCGTCCGGGACAAAATCCGTGTGGGTGTTCCCGACTCGGCCGTGTTCGTTGTAGTCGTAGCCCTGCCGCCCCGCGATGTAATCGGTCAACGCCTGCGGCACCGGCCCGCCGTCCGCCCCGTATCGAGCAACGATGTCGGCGACGTGATTGCCGACCATGCCACCGAACCATCGGCATTGCTCGCGTTGGTGGGCGATGTCTGTACCGATGTAGGCGGGTGCCGCGACGCAGATCTTCACCGATGCAGGATCGCGACCGGCCGCTGCCGCAGCGTCGCGTACTGCCAAGATGCTCCATTCCGCAACAGCGAGGTCGGCGAGCTGCAGGATGAAGCCGTCTCCGACCTCGCCAGTCAGCGCCAGCGCCAGCGGGCCGTAAGCCGCGACGTAGATGTCGAGCCGGCTTTGCGGGTTCCAGGTCAAGCGCAGCGTGCTGTCCTTGTACTCGGCCGCGTCGCCGTTCGCAAGCTTGCGGATGACGCCGATCGCGGCACGAAGCTCGGAAAGCGTGACGGGCGTGCCATTGATGACCCGCACGGCCGAGTCGCCGCGGCCGATCCCGCACACGGTGCGATTGCCGAACATCTCGTTAAGGGTGGCGAATGTCGATGCGGTGACGGTCCAGTCGCGGGTCGCCGGATTCGTGACCATCGGGCCGACGATGACGCGATGCGTAGCCGACAGGATCTGGCTGTAGATGACGTACGGCTCCTGCCACAACAGGTGCGAGTCGAAGGTCCACACGTAACCGAAGCCGGCCAGCTCAGCCTGCTTCGCCAACTCGACCGTGCGCCATGCCGGAGGGTTGCATTGCAGCACGACGCCGAACTCCATCGGTACCCCTTCTCGTTGATAGTTGGCTAGAGCAGGTACTGCGACTGGCCGCGCTTGAGGTAATGGCCGTGACCCTTGGGTCCGACGAACTCTCGATCGCGGACGACGACAGTGCCGCGCGAGATGACCGTGGCGACGTGACCCGCGGCTTCGAAGCCCTCCCACGCCGAGTAGTCCATGTTCATGTGATGAGTGTCGACCGAGATGCGCGTCGTCGCGTTCGGGTCGTAGACCACGACATCGGCGTCGGAGCCTGGCGCGATCACGCCCTTGCGCGGGTACAGGCCAAACATTCGAGCTGGCGTCGTCGAACACAGTTCGACCCAGCGGGCAAGAGTGATGTGCCCGTCTACGACACCTTGATAGATCAGATCCATCCGGTGCTCAACGCCGCCGATGCCGTTCGGAATCTTCGCGAAATTGCCGATGCCGAGTTCCTTCTGCTCCTTCATACAGAACGGGCAGTGGTCAGTGCTGACCACCGACAGATCGTTGGTTCGTAGCGCCTTCCACAACTCGTTCTGGTGTCCCTCGGCGCGCGACCGCAACGGCGTCGAGCACACATACTTCGCGCCCTCGAAGTCCGGCGCGGACAAATGTTCTTCGAGCGACAGATAAAGGTACTGAGGGCACGTCTCGCCGAACACGTTCCAGCCGTCGTCGCGAGCTGCTGCCAACGTCGCCACCGCCTGCTTGGCCGACATGTGCACGATGTAAAGCGGGGCACCGGTCATGCGCGCCAACATGATCGCCCGGTGGGTGGCCTCTTCCTCGGTCTCCCACGGCCGCGTGAGCCCGTGATAGCGCGGTGCGGTGTCTCCGCGCGCGATAGCCTGCGCGACAAGCACGTCGATCGCGATGCCGTTCTCCGCGTGCATCATGACCATCGAGCCGTTAGCAGCGGCCGTCTGCATCGCACGCACGATCTGCCCGTCGTCGGAGTAGAAGACGCCGGGATACGCCATGAACAGCTTGATGCTGGTGATGCCTTCGCTGACCAGCTCGTCCATGGCCTTCAACGATTCGTCGTCGACGCCGCCGATGATCTGGTGGAATCCGTAGTCGATCGCGCAGTTGCCGTCAGCCTTTTCGTGCCACGCAGCCAGGCCGTCGAGCACTCGCTCGCCGGTGCGCTGAATCGCGAAGTCGATGATGGTCGTCGTACCGCCCCACGCCGCAGCGCGAGTGCCGGTCTCGAAGGTGTCCGATGCCTGCGTGCCACCGAACGGCATCTGCATGTGGGTGTGCGAGTCGACACCGCCCGGTACGACGTACTTGTTGCGTGCGTCGATGACGACGTCGGCGGTCGCTTCGAGGTCGACCCCAAGCCTCGTCGTCCCCGGTTCGAGAAGTGCGACGATGCGCTCGCCATCGATCAGGACGTCCGCGGCGATTGCACCGGTCGGACTCACGACGGTGCCGTTTTTCACCAGGATCGTCATGCCGCACTCCTAAGGTCGGGTGAGGTCGCCGTACGCCTCGGGACGCCGGTCGCGATAAAACGCCCAGCGATTGCGCACCTGCGTCAACAGGTCCATGTCGAGGTCACGGACGACGAGGTCGGGCGAGTACGGGTCGCCGACATCGCCGACGAACTTGCCCTCGGGGTCAACGAAGTAGGTGGTGCCGTAGAAGTCGTCGTCACCGAGATCCTCGACGCCGACCCGGTTGATGGCCCCGATGAAGTATTCGTTCGCGACCGCTGCGGCCGGCTGCTCGAGCTTCCAGAGGTACGACGAAAGTCCGCGCGAGGTGGCCGACGGGTTGAAGACGATTTGCGCGCCATTGAGTCCAAGCGCCCGCCAGCCTTCGGGGAAGTGCCGGTCGTAACAGATGTAGACACCGATCTTGCCGATCGCGGTGTCGAAGACCGGGAAGCCGAGATTGCCAGGGCGGAAGTAGAACTTCTCCCAGAAGCCGTTGATGTTCGGGATGTGGTGCTTGCGGTACTTGCCGAGGTACTTGCCGTCTGCGTCGACAACCGCGGCCGTGTTGTACAAGACGCCGGGCTGCTCCTGCTCATACATGGGCAGGATCATCACGATGCCGAGCTCAGCGGCCAGCGCCTGGAACCGCTCGGTGGTGGGGCCCGGGATCGATTCGGCGTAGGAGTAATACGCCGCGTCTTGCACTTGGCAGAAGTAGGGACCGTAGAAGAGTTCCTGGAAGCAGACCGCCTGGGCGCCCTGCGCCGCGGCCTTCCTGGCGTACTCCTCGTGAGCCAAAATCATCGACTCTTTGTCGCCGGTCCAGCTGGTCTGCACAAGAGCTGCGCGAATGAGCGCCATCGCCTGTTCCTCCCCGCTGCTGCGATAGGGGTCCTGACCGAGATACGGAAGCTTACCTACGCCCCACGCGGATAAGCTCGCACCAGCTACCGAGATGAGGAGCGATTCCGTGCCGGGACAATACAGCGGGTCAGCTGTCGTCAACCGCCCGATCGACGAGGTCTTTGCCTATCTCGCCGCCGGCACCAACGACCCCACGTTCAGCCCGCGAATCCTCGAGATCCGCAAGGAGCCCGATGGTCCGTCGGGGCTGGGCACGATCTTTGTGAGCAGGGCCAAGGACGCGGGTTTGAAGTCGAACCGTCGGTTCGAGTTAACCGGTTTCGCGCCGCCGACCACGATCAGGTGGACGGAACGGTCGAAGAATCTGGTGACCGTCACTGAGGGTGGCTACGACCTCGAGGATCTCGGCAACGGGCAGACCAAGGTCACCATCTTCAACTCGTTCGCCGGCCATGGCTTCGGCAAGGTCATTGTCGGGTCAGCCCTGAAGTCTGCGAGGAAGGACGCCGACGCGTTCGCCCAGCGCATCAAGGTCGCGGTCGAAGCCAGCTAGATCACAGCGGTTGAGATCATTCAGCCGGGACGGCGACAGCGGGCTCGTGTGCGGGCGCGGCCGGCATGCGATTCGCAAAGTCACTACCGCGCACGAGGGCGGCGCCGGCGAAGGCGCCTGCGGCGACGAGCGCGGCACCGATCACCAGGATCAGCCTGAAGCCCGAGAGAAATGCGCCGTGGGCGGCGACCGCGATGCCTGGCGTCGACGAACCCGCCGCGACCGCTGCACGGATTCCGGCCGATGCCACCACCTTGGCGAGCTGCGGAGCGGGATGCCCGAGGTTGCTCGCAAGTGA
>DASRZB010000424.1:0-2317 GCA_035653855.1 Acidothermaceae bacterium
TAGCTAAAAGATGAAGGGCACCAGCATCTTGGTCGAGCGCTTGTACGCCGGATACAGGTCCGGCAACTGCTTAGTCAGGTTGCGCTCCTCGACGACTGCGCTGTAGACGAAGTAAACCCCGGCCAGGGCTACCGCGATCAGCCAGGCCCAGCTCAGCGCCAACGCGGTGCCGATGAGTGCGACCAGGATGCCGGAGTAGATGGGATGCCTGACCAGCCGGTACGGCCCGCTCGCTACCAACTCCGGTTCGTTCTTCTGTGACATCGGGCCGCCCCAGTTGCGCCCGATGTGGATGCGGGCCCAGATCGAAAACGCGAGCCCGGCTGCGAAGAAGACGAGCCCGGCTCCCGCACGCCACGGATCGGAGTGGGAGCCGTGATCTCGGAAGGCTCCCAACTTGATCAAGATGATCGTGAGGACGAAGATGACCGCCCTGATCCGCAGCTCGCGCGCCCAAGCAACGTGCCCCCGCTTCGCGGCGAAGGCCGAGATGATCCAGTAGATCCAAAATGCCGCCCAGCCAATAGCAAGGACGAGCTCGACTGTGCGCATGGGTATCACTGTGCACCAGATGGGCGGCGGGCTGTGGGTGCGCGCCCGATCGCCAGCTGTCCGCCAGCTACCCTTCGACCCGTGGCTGCACCGAAGATTCCTGCCGTCGAGAACCTGCTCGCCCTCGCCGTCGCCGGGATCGGTGGCGAGGCCCGCGATGGCCAGCTGATCATGGCCCGCGCCGTCGAACACGCGATGCTCTCTGGTGATCATCTCCTCGTTCAGGCCGGCACCGGCACCGGCAAGAGCCTCGCCTACCTCGTGCCCGCGATTCGCCACGCGCTCGCCATTGATGCGCCCGTTCGCAAGCCGAAGACAGGCGAGGCGGACGGCGACGGGCGGGTCTCGGGCGACGAGTTGCCGCCTCCTCGCGGACCGGTCGTCGTGGCGACCGCCACGATCGCGCTGCAACGGCAACTGATCGAGCGCGACTTGCCGCGACTGGCGGAGTCGCTCGCACCCGCACTGCCTGTCGCGCCAACGTTCGCGATTCTCAAGGGACGTCGAAACTATCTCTGCCTGCAACGCCTGCACGCCGGACCTGACGCTGAGCAGGACGGACTCTTCGACGACGTTGAACCAGCTGGCTCAGCGCGTTCCGGCGCCACCGGGCCGACGTCGGCGCTCGGTCGCGACGTCGTGCGAATCACCGAATGGGCGAACAGCACCGGTACCGGCGACCGCGACGAGTTGCTCCCGGGCGTCAGTGAGCGGGCGTGGAGTCAGGTCGCCGTGTCGTCGCGCGAGTGTCTTGGCGCCACCAATTGTCCTTACGGCGCCGACTGTTTCGCCGAGTCGGCACGCATGCGGGCGATGCGCGCCGATGTCGTCGTCACGAATCACGCGTTGCTCGCTATCGATGCGCTGAGCGAGGTCGACGTGCTGCCGGAGCATGATGTCGTCGTCATCGACGAAGCACACGAGTTGGTCGATCGGGTGACCGGCGTCGCTACCGAGGAGTTGACCAGCGGCATCGTCGAACGCGCCGCAGCGCGCTGCCATCGACTCGCCGCGGACGAGTCGAGTCAACTCATCGAGGCCGCGGCAGCGCTGTCCGATGTGCTGACATCCGCGCCGATTGGCCGGCTGACGCCGCTACCAACCTCGCTTGTCGAAGTGATCTCACTGGTACGTGACGCGGCGCGGGCCACTCTAGGCGTGATGGCCACTCCCGACACCGCTTCCAAGGCGAGCGCGGAGGCGGACGCCGATGTCGAGGTCGTGCGACGCCAGGCCCGTGTCGCGGTCGAGGCAGTTTTCGACACCGCCGAGCGACTGCTCAAGGACTCCGACGACGACGTCATCTGGACGGCGGCTGAGGATCGGCGTGGAGTGGTGTTGCGCGTTGCGCCGCTGCACGTCGCACAGTTGCTGCGCAAGGCGTTGTTCGATCAGCGAACGGTCGTGCTGACGTCGGCAACGTTGACGTTAGGCGGGCGGTTCGAGCCGGTCGCTGCAGGGCTGGGTCTGTTGAACGTTGCGACCGCTGCAAGTGACGGCCACCCCGGCTGGGTGGGCCTCGACGCGGGTTCGCCGTTTGACCACGGGCGGCAGGGAATTCTCTATGTGGCAAAGCATCTTCCGCCCCCTGGCCGCGATGGAACGCCACCGGAAACACTGACCGAGCTAGCCGAACTCATCGAGGCTGCGGGCGGTCGCACGCTCGGGCTTTTCTCGTCGATGCGTGCCGCCGTCGATGCGGCGCAGGAGTTGCGGTCACTGGTCGACGTCCCCATTCTTTGTCAGGGTGAGGATTCCACCGCAG
>DASRZB010000425.1:0-4391 GCA_035653855.1 Acidothermaceae bacterium
AAGGCGTTGAGCGTCGGCATGAGTGCCGCGCTCCTCGGCTCGCTCTTCGCCACAGTGGTAGCGCCCTCAGCGCTGGCGGCCATCACCGTCGGCAATGCCGGCAATGTGCCGCAGGGTGGCACGTCCGCGGCGAACGTGAGCTTCACGTTCCAGGAGCAGGCGGCCAATTCGATCGCGACGAACGCGTCGGGATCATTCACCGTCACGATCCTTCCGGCGCTTCCCGGTACGGGCACGGTCTCGTTCTCGGGCACGCCTAGCACCGCCGGGTCCACCGGCTCGCTCGGCGCAAGCGCGAGCGTCGCCGGGAACGTGCTGACGGTCAGCATCGCCGGTTCGGACACGAACAACGTCGAGACGATCTTCGTGACCGGACTTACGATCACCGCCTCGTCGAATGCCAGCCTTGGCGCCATCAGGGCGACGATGGGCGGCTACACCGGTAGCATCACGGGCGCAGCGATCTTCTCGGCCGGCGGAACCGCGACCGGCACGATCGCGTCCGGCATCGGAGCCGCGGCCACATCGGTCATCGTTAACGTGACGAGCGCCGGTTGCAACTTCGTCAACACCGGAGTTCTCGGTGCCGGGCAGCTGTCCTTTGCGACGAGCCCGGAGTCCGTGAACATCACAGCCAACGCGGCAGGCCCAGGCGTTGGCCAGCAGACCCTCACGATCGGCGCGACAGCCAGTGTTCATAACGCTGGTGAGGTCGTGAGCCAGACGAACTCGTGCGCGGCGAGCAACACTCTCGCCTCCCCCGGCACCGTGGTGGCCGCGCTGAGCTACAGCTCGGCCGGTAACGCGACTGTCTACCCGGGTGAGAGCAACAGCCCGGCGAGCAACCTCAGTCTCACCGAGCCCTCCGCGGGCTTCCTCGCGGCCGGCTCCACATTCACATTCACCATCCTGACCCCGGGCGTCGTCTTCTCGACGGCACCGTCGGTGGCCGGCACGGCGCCGACAACCGGGTTCCCGTTCTTCACGTACAACGGCGGAGCAGCGCTGTCGACGCCGGTCATCTCGTCCAACCGGCTGAGCGCGACCGTCACCGTGAACACGGCGTCGACGGCAGCGTCGACCTTCACCCTGTCCAACATCCTCTATGACGTGTCGGCGAGCGTCGCCGGCGGGACGTTCATCTCAGTCGGGCTCACGACGAGCGCGGCGCAGGCCGTCCTTCCGCCGACGAACACGAACGCCGTCGCCTTCCGCGGGATCAACGCCTCCGCGCCGAGCCCGACGGTCTACATCGGCCAGAACAACCAGACGGCCGGTGTGATCACGTTCTCTGAGGCGTCCGCGGGATTCTTCACCGACGGCATCGGTACCTCTACCAACACGTTCGAGATCTGCCCGACGGGCGTGGGCTTCGCCTTCACCCTCGCGCCGGTAGCCATGGTTACCGCCGGTAACCTCGTGCTCCGGAACGGAACCGTCGCCGCGACAGCCGGCACTGCCGTCACCGGCACCCAGAACGGCAACTGCTACATGTGGACCGTCTGGACCGCCAGCACGACGGCCTCGACGATCATCATCGGTGCGGCGCCGAGCGCGGCGACCGGTGCGCTCATCAACGTGAACGTGGATCAGGCGCCGGGGGCAGTCCTCGCGGGCCTGTATATCGGCTCGTCCACGCTCATCAACCCGCTCACCCTCGCCGCGACCGTCCAGTTCGCGACGGCCGTGTACCAGAACTCCGTGGCCGTGACCGCGCTCTCGCAGCCGGCCATCGCCCCCGGATCGGCTGACGTTGCCGTCGGCGGGATCTCGATCGCCGAGACCGCCCTTGGACAGCTCAAGGCCGGTGAGCAGATCTGCGTCGAGGTTCTGCCTCGCGCCGGTACGCTTCCGCTCCTCCAGGACACGTTCCTCGCGGCCTCTGACATCGCCGATGTCCCGGTCGCCACGACGTCCGGCGGTCTCATCGTCGGGCCCGTGAATATCTTCAGCAGTGAGAACTGCGGCCAGCTCGGTGGAACGCCGACGACCTACACGGCGTCGTTCAGCTTCACCGTTGCACAGCAGTCGACTGCCGGAACCGGCAAACTCGTCATCAGCAACATCCACTACACGACGACCGCCAACGCCGCCCTCGGTACGGTCCTCGTTCGTGTCTCCGGCTTCGGTGGCAGCCCGACCTCCGTCGACTTCCAGTCGACGATCTCGAATGCGACCATCGGTAGCGCGGCCCCGATCACTGCCCTCAACGCCCTCGGCGTTCCGCCGAACCAGGGTCCGTGGACCGTCGCGACCAAGATCCAGTCCCTCAACAAGTACGTGACCTGGCAGTTCAATGGCGGCTCAAGCCAGGCCGGCAAGCTCATCCAGATCTGGGTCGCCACGAAGAACTCGAGCGGTGGCTGGGGCGCGTTCGCCCTCCTCACCTCCCGGCTCGCCAACTCCGCCGGAGTTGCGACGTTCTCGTGGAGGTCCTCGACCGCCAAGTGGATCTCTGTCCGCGCCTATAGCGCGAGCAGTGGTACCTGGTCGCCCGCTCGCCAGGCGCGCTGGGCGTAACCTCGTCACCGTCCTCATCGCCGCCCCACCGGGGCGGCGATGAGACCGATCGAACGGCCGGGGCACATCGCCCCGGCCGTTCGGCATCTCAGGGGTATCCTCACATGACGATGCGTCGCTCCACCCTCGGCCGTCGCTTCTCCGCCACCCTCGTCGCGTGGGTCGCGGCCGCGGTCCTGCTCGTCGCGGTGCCCGGTGCAGCGCTCGCTGACACGTCCTCGAACATCCCCGGCGTGCCGCTGCCGGGCGCGATCGCGTCCGGCCAGCTCGGCGGCCCGATCTACGATGTCGTCTACCGCCTTGACGTGCTGCCAGGCAGGATCATCCTCGTCAGCCTGACGGGAACACCCGGAACCGACTTCGACCTCTACCTGTTCGGCTCGACGGCGACGACGGTGTACGGAAACGCCGGTCTCGTCGCGAAGTCGACGGGACCCACGAGCACCGAGTCGCTCTCTGTGCCATCGCCACTCGGCGGGACCTACTACCTCGACCTCAACGGGGCCTCCAATGTCGAAGGCACGTACCGTGTGGTCGTTCAGCAGGTGCTTGATAACACGGTACCCACGGTCGCGATGATGCTCGACGGCGGGCGTCCAGCGACGAACCAGCTGACGGTGCCGATCCAGATCCAGGGCACTGACGTCCTCTCCGGAATCGCGGCGATGTCGTTCAGCCTCGACGGCACGGCCTGGACCAACTGGACGCCGTTCCAGTCACAGACCTCGTGGACGTTCCAGGCCGGCGATGGCCCGCGGACGCTGTGGGTCCGCCTCCAGAACGGGGTGGGCATGGCGTCAGCCGGCGTGCATGCCTCGATCGTCATCGACACGGTCGCCCCGCTGGCGGTGGCGATCCAGCCGCCGCCGAGTGGGCTGGCTGCGGGCCCGCGGCCGACGCTCACCGTTCGGTTCAGCGAGCCGATGGATCCCGCGTCCTGGGCCAACACCGGGCTCATCGTCCAGGCCGCCGATGGCAGCCTCGTGACGGGAACGTACGCATATGACGCCGCGACGTTCACCGGATCGTTCGTCCCGGCGATCGCGCTGACGCAGGGCGTTCCCTACGTCGCGTCGCTCGGGGCCGTCACGGACCTGGCCGGCAACGCGCCCGCCCCGCTCGGATCCTGGGTGTTCACCGATGTCGCGGCGACCTCGATGGCCGTGTCCGCGTCGCCGACAACGGTCTTCGGCGGGGCCGCCGCCCGGCTTACCGCGACGCTCGGCGGTGCTCCGAGTCCGGCGTCGCTGGATGTCCTCGCCCGGCCGGCCGGGGCGACGGCCTTCGCCCCGATCGGGTCGATCTCGCTGACGGACGGCCAGGGATCCCTTTCGGTAGCCCCATCGTCGACGACGACCTATCGGCTGACGTATGCCGGCACGAGCGTGCTTGGCCCATCCTCCGCGGACGTGCTCGTCTCCGTGCGCCGGGGCATACGGGTCGCTGCACCGTCCTCTGCCGTTGCGGGGCGAACGGTGCGGGTGACGGCGACGGTTTCGCCGGCCGCGGCGGTGGGCGTTTCGTTCCGGCTGTACCGCTACGACCCCTATCGCCGGACGTACGTGTACGCGGGGAGCTGGGGTCGCCTGACCTCGGCGTCCGGCGTGGCCGTCTTCGACTGGTTGCCGCGGAGCGGGAGCTGGTATTGGCGGGCGGTCGTGACCGGCACCGCGTCGTACGCGACGAACATGAGCCCGGTGGTCCGCATCGCGGTCCGCTGATCGGGCGCGCGAACGATCTGCGGATTGCGGGATTCCACGTACGCGGCGGGTAAGTGGTGGGGTATATCCTGAGAGCGTCAGTCGGCCGACGCGCCCTCGTCGGTCGAAGTGATTCGGGCTGGATTCACCGTCCATTCACGCGCTGCTGGG
>DASRZB010000426.1:0-4837 GCA_035653855.1 Acidothermaceae bacterium
ACTCGTCGTTGCGCTGCTCGTCGCAGGCATCGGTATCTCGATGGCGCTGCCCACTGTGCCAACCGCCGTGCTGTCGTCCGTCGCCGCGGTTGAGATGGGCAAGGCATCGGGGATCAGCGCCATGTCGCAGCGCTTCGGCGCTGTCTTCGCGATCGCGATCGCGAGTGCCGTCTTCTCCGCGCATGTCAACCTCAGCGATCCAGCTGCAGTCACCGCCGGCTTCCGGCCCGCTCTGTGGTCTTGCGTGATCTTCGCCGCCATCGCCGCACTGACATCCGTCGCGATCACGACACGCACGCCGCATGCGAGCACGGGCGCCGATGCACCCGACGTCCTGGTCAATGCCTAACCGACACTGAAAGGAAACGACAATGCCCGACATCCTGCATCGCATCAGCATCGACGCCCCACAAGAACGCGTGCACGATCTGATTGCCACCACCGACGGCGTTGCGCGTTGGTGGACCGGCAGCCCGCTCGACGGCGACAGCGCAGTCGGGGGCAGCTTCGGTGTGTACTTCGGTGACGCCGAGAAACCCGCTGCCGTCATGCAGGTCATGTCAGATACGCCGGACGAGGTCGTGTGGCGGGTGGTTGAAGGCCCCGACGAGTGGATCGACACCGTCATGACGTTCGCGCTGAAAGCTGCCGGCGACGGCGGGACAACCCTGTTGTTCAGCCATTCCCAGTGGCGGCGGGCGACGGAATTCATGAGTGGCTGCAGCACAAACTGGGGTGCCTACCTGACAAGCCTCAAGACCGGCGCCGAAGGCCACGAGTTCGGTGCGTTCCCGGGCGGCGAGATCAGCCGCTGGGGCTGAGAGGTGCGGTCTAGACCACCGGTGCAAGGGACGGCCACGGGTAGTGGTACGAATCTCCCATGACGATGCCTGATGGGACAGCTCTTGCGCCTGTCACGGTTGTTTCTCCGCATCTGGACGACGCGGTACTCAGCTGCGCCGGATTGATCGCGGGTGCTCCTACGACCACAGTGCTGACGGTGTTCGCCGGCCGCCCGCCAGCCCGTGACACGGCGACTCCCCCCGAATTCGTTCCGGGGTCGACTTTTTGGGACCAGGCCAGCGGATTCGTCGCAGGCGACGACGTCGTAGGCCTGCGCCGCGCAGAGGATCGTGCGGCGCTCGCGCAGCTTGGCGCGCTACCTCGGTGGCTCGACTTTCTCGACAGCCAGTACGTGGTCGAGCCGGGCGAGTCGGCCGGGCCAAGAGACATCGCGGCAGCCGTCCGCGCCGCGATTGGCGAGCTACGGCCCGCGACGATCGCCTTCCCGCTCGGCCTCGAACACACCGATCATGAGCGGACTCACGAGGCGTGTTTTCTTCTCCTCAATGAATCTCCCGAGCTAGCGACGAACTGGATCGCGTTCATCGACGTCCCGTATCGGGCTCGGTATCGCGCGCAAGCGGACCTTCGAATCGCTCGGCTGCGCGAGCTGGGCTACGAACTCGAGCCATTGAGTTTCGATCCCGGTGAGCGGAAAATCGCGGCGTTGGACGAGTACCCGAGCCAGCTGAAGGCCCTGGCGGAGTCGACCGCGAACGCTGCATTGCCTGAGGAGTGCTTCCTACTTCGCCGCTAGGGGTGTGCCATGACCGAGGTACCGCCGACGACATTCGACCTGATCGTGCAAGGCATCGACGCATTCGGGCAGAAGGTCAGGGCGGTGGCCGCCGATGGGTGGGCTGCACCGACGCCCTGTTCGGATTGGTCGGTTCGCGACCTGGTGAATCACGTCACCGGCGAGCACCTGTGGGCGCCGCACTTGCTCGACGGCGAAACCATCGCGCAGGTCGGTGACCGGTACGACGGAGACGTACTTGGTGATTCGCCGGTTACCGCGTGGGAACAGGCGGCGCGGTCTTCGCGGGCCGCGTGGCTAAGCGCCTCGCCGGACGCCGTTGTGCATCTGTCGTTCGGGGACAATCCGGCGCTCGAGTACGGCCAACAAATGCTGTCCGACCTGCTCATTCACGGGTGGGATCTCGCGCGTGGGGCCGGCCTCGACGACACGATGGATCCCGCCGTCGTGGCGCGGGTGTTGGTCTACCTGGAGGCCAACGCAAAGTCGTGGGAAGCCGCGGGCATTTTCGCGCCGCCGGTGCAGACCGACTCCGACGACCCGGTGAAACGCTTAATTGCGTTGTCTGGACGCCAGCCGTAGAACTGGGTTAGAGCGTCAACAACCGCGCTGCAGGATTTCGGCTTTGATGGTGGCGGCGGTTTCGTACGGGACCGCACGCATCCGCGAGTAGATACTCGAGTTCGATCGCACGACGGTCAGGTCGCCGGCCCAGCAGCGAGAGAAGCGCAGCCGCGCCCGCCAGACTTGGTCGGCAGTGGTGACGACCTCCATCGACTTCCAGCCGTACTTCACCGCGAGCTTCGCCGCGGTGCGCGCCTCGCCCTGCGTTGTGCTCGGGTTCGGGCTAAAGCAGAGGATGGCGGAGGCCCCGGGTGGTTGTGGGGGGCACGCAATTTCGCCGGGAATCGAGACCACGACGACCGAGCCCGGGTACTTCGCGAGCATCACATCGGCGGTCTGGAGGCGGGCCTTGTATTCCTGGCCGCCCAGCACCACCACTGCGTCTGCCGGCCCGGCTCCATCAGATGCGGGGACGACGTAAAGCCGGACCTCGACGACCGCCGCCACGACAATCACCAAAGCGACGGCGAGACCACGCCACCACCGCCAGGTCGATCGCGGGGGCACTACCCGTCCGTGCGGCGAATGCTTCGCAGAAACTCGTCGTCGTCGTCCGGATTCGCCCCAGCCGAAGGCATCGTCGGTCGCGGCGCCCGGGAGGTCGCTGTCGAGCGCGGCGCCCGGGAGGTCGCTGTCGGGTGCGTCGTCCGCTGCTGCCAGGACTGTCGCAGGCCTCTTGGCCGACCAGCGATCAGCCACAGCACGGAGCCAATGTCGGGCAGCATGAGCACGATGAGCAGCCAAAGCAGTTTGGGCAGGTTGCGGCATTCATCCTCTTTCGACACGATCACGTCGACAAGGCAGAAGATCCAGAGCGCGACAACCAGCAGCAGACCGATGCCTTCGTAGACGAGCATGCCCCGACCCTTCGTCGCCGACAGATTACTAGGCTCGGCATGTGAGCTATCGCCAGTCGCCGCTGCGAACTACCGGCCGAGGGGGTCGCGGCAGGCGCGGACCCGGCGTCGGGTTGGTCCTCCTTCTCGTGCTGATCCTGGCCGGGGCGGCCGCCACCGCCTTTTACCTCTATCCCCGCTCGTCGCACGGACATGCGGCTGGAGCCACGCCCCCGTCGTCCTCTTCCTCGCCGTCAGCGATCGTGTCCCCGGCCAACCCGGCGGACGCGTTGGCGCTGCAGTTCGCGCAGGCCTGGACGAAGGGCGATCTGACGGGGGTCCCCTACCTCGGCGGCCTCAGCGGCGCCGACGTGCAGAGCGCCTACAAGACGATCGTCGCGCAGCTGCAGGCGGTGTCGGTCGACGTCACCGCGCAGCCGACTCAGCCCACGGCTGACGCCAGCATCTTCTCGTCGGTGCTCAACGTCACCTGGCACTTGCCGGGCGCCCAGACGTGGACGTATCAGTCGACCGTTGACGTCAACAACGTCGCGGGCAGCTGGCAGCTGGCCTGGAAGCCGTCCGTCGTGCAGTCGTCACTCGGTGCTGGTGACAGCCTCCAATACACCCGGCTTGCCCCGACGCGGGCCACGATTCTGGACGGCGCGGGGCAGCCAATCGTCGAACCGCGGCCAGTCGTCGACATCGGCCTGGAGGCCGGGAAAGTCCTTGATCCGACCTCCACGGCGAACCAGATGTCACAGATCCTGGGCGTGGACGCGCCGTCCTTGGTGACGCGGATCAAGGGGTCGACCCCCGATGAGTTTGTGGACGTCATCACCTTGCGAGCGGCGGATTACGAGAAGGTCGCCGCGCAGCTCGCCCCGATCCCCGGCCTCGTACTGCGCGACCTGAACGAACAGCTCAGTCCTTCGCACGACTTTGCGCGGTCGCTCATCGGCACTGTTGGCCCGGTGACGAAGGAGATCGTCGACGCCTCGAACGGTCGCTACATCTCCGGAGACGTCGGGGGTCTCGGCGGTCTTGAGAAGGACTTCGACGCGACACTGTCGGGCAGTCCGGGATTCCAGATCACCGCGCTTCATCAGGCAGCCTCGCCGACCGTCGTCTACACGCAGCCGCCGGTCCAGGGCACGCCGCTTCGCACCACTCTCGATCAAACCGTGGAGGCCGCGGCCGACTCGGCGTTGTCGACTGTCACGAATCAGCCCAGCGCGCTCGTGGCGGTTCGGGTGTCGACTGGCCAGGTCATCGCCGTCGCCAACGGCCCCGCAGGCGGTGGCTTCGACGCCGCACTGCTTGGCCAGATCGTGCCCGGCTCGGCGTTCAAGATCGTGACGACGACTGCCTTGCTCGAGCAGGGATTCAACGTCAACACTGCAGTGCCGTGCGTGCCGCATATCGTCGTGTTCGGAAAGACATTCCACAATTACGAGGGTGAACAACTCGGCAGCGTGCCCTTCCACACCGACTTCGCCAAGTCGTGCAACACGGCGTTCATCAGCCTGGCGCCGAAGGTGCCCGGCCTGACGCTGTCGAATACCGCACAGTCACTTGGGATCGGCGCGTGTTGGTCGCTCGGAACGCCGGCATTTCGCGGATCGGTTTCGCCGCCCAAGGACGCGACTGATCTCGCGGCGACCTCATTCGGGCAGGGCTCCACGTTGGTCAGCCCGGTCAGCCTCGCGGTGGCCGTCGCGACGGTGGCACGTGGGCACTACATCCCACCGCAGTTGGTGATCACCGGTAAGCCGGC
>DASRZB010000427.1:0-3625 GCA_035653855.1 Acidothermaceae bacterium
CGACCCGGCGCGGGCGGCGAGGTTGGTGGAACGCTCCTGCCGGGTAGCTAACGGGAACGTCACTTTCGTTACGCCCTCAGCATCTGAATCGGTATCGCGAGATCGCGGCGGCGCTGGCCCGCCACGGCCGGGCCGGGTTGGTGTAATCGGCAGGCCTGGACTCAGCCCTTGCCGGCGCCACGTCGGATGACACGTCGGATTCAATGACAGAGCGTGCCCCGGAGTTGGCCTCCGATCTGGAAAGGCTCGGGCCCCCGTTCGTCAAACTTGGGCAGCTGCTGCCGACTCGCGCAGACCTCTTACCGCCCTGTAGGGCGCGTTCTTACGGGGTGTGCGGAACGCAAATATGAATGGACGCCGGGTGCACGCGGACCCGCAGTTTCGTTGCAGCTGGCCGCGCACCGCCGTCGAGTTCATACGGGAATTTCCGGTCGAATGCGACCGTGAACTTCTTTCCCTTCGCCATATGCACGAAGGGTGACTTACCGGTGCTGCCAAGCACCATCCTCCCCAACGTCCTGCTCCATTGCAGCGGGTTCTTCGCGGTCACGACACCCAGTTCCAGCACACCGTCGTCCGGCCTGGCGCCTTTGAATGCCCTGACACCGCCGAGAATCTCCCCGACGTTGCCGACAAGGACGCACGAGACGCGACCCTTGAAGAAGCGCTTTCCATCGACTCGGATCGTCGCTTTGGCGCGGTCCGCGGTGAGGTTCTTGGTACCTGTCCAGAGGTATGCCGCTCGCCCGATGCGGTCTTTCATGCCTCGGTCAGCATCCTTGATCATGAGGGCATCAAAGCCAGCGCCGGCCATGACCGCGAAGTGCTCGCCATTCACCGAACCGGTATCGAGGGGTCGACGGTGTCCATGAAGCCCAACCCGCACGGCTTCGGGCACCTCACTGGGTACACCCAGGTTCGTCGCCAACAGATTGGCAGTTCCGGCGGGCAGGATCGCAATAGTCGCAGAATTGCCCGCCACCGCGTCGACGCATCGCTGCACGGTTCCGTCGCCGCCCCATACGAAAATGACTTCGGCGCCGGCCGCAAGCGCACGCCGCGCACACTTCGGCGCTTGCTTGCTCTTGGTGACTTCGTACCACAGCGGATCGGGGAACCCCTCGCGCGCGAGCACCTCGCGCAGCTCGCCCAAGCCGCCGCCGAACGTCTTCCCCGAGTGAGCCACTACTGCAATTGATGCCACCGGATGCTCCGCAATCTGTGGTCGATTTCTATGGCTGAGGGCGTATACCCCGCTGAGGGCGCTCAACACAGCCGTAGCACCCCCCGAAAAACAGCCGCAGCACTTGCGAACCTGCGCGTGCAGGAATAGGTCTCAAAGTGTTGGGTAAAGCCTCCTCCATGGGAGACCAGGCTCGCGCGCTGACAGCCGCGGCAGAACGACTCGATCGCTCCGTGCCAGCGGCCGACGAAGTGGGTAACGAGGTGCTGATCGACGACAGACGCATCATGCGGCTGTCCGGGCCGCTGTTCGTCTTATTTTCGATCCTTTTGGTGCCGTGGACTATTTTCGTTGCGCTGGTCCTTCCATCCCGCCAGCTTTCGCCGAACTACGACGTCGCGTGGGCCGGGTTCGACGTGTTCCTCTGTGCTGGACTCGGTGCAACGGGTTACTTTGCGTTGCGCAGGTCTCGGTGGGCGCCGTTAGCAGCGGTAGCGACTGCCACCATGCTGGTGATCGATGCGTGGTTCGATGTCATGACGTCGCCATCGGGCCGCGACCTCGTCGTAGCGGTCGCGCTTGCAGCGCTCGTCGAGATCCCGTTGTCGGCTCTCTGCATGTTTCTTGCTCGTCGGGGTCAGCTGGTCGGCGACCAGCGTCTCGAAATGGTGCTGCCAGGCAGTCGGGGCGGTTCGCGGCACTCGAGGTCATCGTGGGCGACGCCGTGACGCCAACATCGTCCTCCGAAAGCGCGCGGGCGGTCCGTGGGCGGCAGCGGCGGTTAGACCCGGATTCACGTCTCGGACTCGAGTTGACGCTCTGGAGCGTCGCGGCCTTTGTGGTACTCGTGCCGTTCGGGGTGCTGCTGGCGTTGGTACGTTCGCACAGCTCGGGATTGCAGAGTGCCGACCAGAGCGTCGCAGATCACGCGCACACCCTTGCCGTCAATCATCACGGGCTCGTCAGGTTTCTGCAGGATGTGAGCAACGCGTTTGCGCCCCGCACGTTTTGGATTCTGATCGCATTGCTGACGGTCGTGCTCGTCATCAGGCACGCCGCACGTCTTGCCCTGTGGGCTGCGATCACCATGGCGGGAGCGGCCCTTCTGGACAACGTCATCAAGACGGTTGCTGACCGAGCGCGTCCTCATCTCGCCAACCCCGTCGCAAGCGCGCCCGGCAAGAGCTTTCCGTCCGGACACGCTCTTGAGTCCTTCGTCGGCGTCGCCATCATCTTGATCGTTGCCGTGCCGCTGTTGCGGCCGGTTTGGCGACGGGTAGCGATTGCGGTGGCGATCGTGCTGCTCGCCTTGATCGGCTTCGCACGGGTCACCCTAGGTGTGCACTATCTCAGCGACGTCGTCGGCGGTTGGATCTTCGCGGTCGGCTGGACGGTCGCTACTTGTGCGGGGTTCCGGGTGTGGCGCAAGCAAGTCTCGCCGCAATCGCGAGCCAAAGCTGCTGGCCTCGACGTCGAGGCCAGCGAACACCTGGTGGGTCAATGAAGAGAACCTTCGCGCTCGTATTAGGTGGGGCCGCCCTCCTACTTTTGACGATGATCACCCTGGGGTTGCTCGACGTCCACCTACTCGCGCACAGCCGCTTCGGACGCGCAGACGGCTCCGTCGACTCGACGCTCGCTCACCATCGAGACCACGTGCTGAACGCGCTAACCCTCGGGGCAACTGACGCGGCTTCGACGATGCCGGTCGTCGCACTCGCAGTCATCGTCATGATCACCGCGGGACTTGTCTTCAGACGGTGGCGCGAACCGCTGTTCGTCGCGACGGCCATCGTCGGTGAGGTGGCAATCTTTATCATTACGACATTTGTTGTGCACCGGCCCCGGCCAAACGTCGTCCGCCTTGATCACGCGCCTCCGACCTCGAGCTTCCCGTCAGGACATACGGCGGCGGCCGTTGCACTTTGCGGTTCGATCGCCGCGCTCGTCGTCTTCTACGGCGCCCGCACCGTGTGGCGGCGCCTCGCTATTGCTGTCGCGATCCTGTTCCCGATCGCGGTCGCAGCGTCGCGGCTCTATCGGGGCATGCACTATCCGACGGATGTACTGGGCGGCGCATTGCTCGGCGCTACTTGGTTACGGGTGTCGGTGGCCGCCGTGCTAGGCCCACCAGCGGCCGCGCGAACCGCTGAAGTAGCAGACGCACCGCACGAGCGGCTACACCTTGCACCACAAAGCAATGCTGCGGGGTAGTAGCGCTGACAGACCACGTCGGCGACGGAACGGTGACTGAGCGGAGAGATTTCTGATGGCCAGCACGAAGACTGCGACCCAGGCTGCACGTCCAGCGGCATCCTCAGGTGGCACTGCGGTTGCTCGCGTGGGACTGGTCGCCCGCGGCGTGATCTATCTGCTCATCGGGTGGGTGGCGCTCATGCTCGCTACCGGTCGGAGCAATGGAGAAGCTGATCAGCGCGGTGC
>DASRZB010000428.1:0-5382 GCA_035653855.1 Acidothermaceae bacterium
ACTGCACCGATCGATTGGACGAAGGCCCACGCCTTGCCGCGCTCCCACTCGAGGTCGTCGCATCCGAGGTCATCGCGAAACGCTTGCCGCGGGCCAGCCTCGAGAACGTGCCACGCGCCGACGAGGTCGAGCGCTGGGTCAGCCGGTCCCAGACCGCCGACATCCAGCACCCCGACCAGATGCCCGTCGGATACGAGCAGGTTTCCCGGGATCAGGTCGCCGTGTGTCATCACATCAGCCGTCGCACCACGGGGTAGCTCCCGCAACGTTTCCCACATGTGGCGCAGTCGCGGAACGTCGAGAATCTGCTCGCTCTCGCGAAAGCATGTCTCCGTCCACTCATCGTGAGCTTGCAGGTCGCCACCGCGACCCGGTCCACGAAACGATCTGTCGCGAGTGTCAATTACACGCACGCCATCCACGAACTCAGCCAGGTCGTGCGCAAACGCAACCGATTCGCCTGGGTCATCGTGCTCCGCGACGACGCCAGGTAGCCACGTCTGCACAGCCCATGGAAGTGGATACCCCGCTCCAGGCGCACCAAGGGCGACGGGCTCGGGTGTGGAGAACCGCGTGCGTCCGAGCAGTTCAGCCGCAGCCTCCGCCTCGGATTCCAACGAACGCAGCACCGCCCCGGCGTCCGACCCTTGAAGCGGGAACCGAGCCGCTAACCCATCGCCGATTCGAAAGATTGCGTTGACAGTGCCTTGCGACGCGACGGCTCCAATCGGCAGACCTCGCCACGCCGGAAACTGCTCATCAACCAACGTGCGCACGGTCGCAACCGTCACGGTTAGCTGGCCAAGATGCATCTCCACCCCGCGAGCGTCACAGGTCGCGCTCTTCGACCGCAATCTGTTTCCGTCGGCTGCGGTGAGCGCCGTACCCGTCGCGTGGCAGGCTGGTGCCCATGAAGATCGGTGTTGTGTATCCCCAGACCGAGCTTCGCGGCGACCCCGTCGCAGTTCGACGGATCGGCAAAGCCGTCGAGGACCTGGGTTTCGACTACCTGTTGGCCTACGACCACGTGCTCGGCGCCGTGCACGCCGACCGGACACCGCCGCTGACAGGCCCCTATACCGAGCACGACCCGTTCCACGACCCGTTCGTGATGTTCGGCTACCTGGCCGGCATCACCGAGCGTATCGAGTTCACCACCGGAATCCTGATCCTGCCGCAGCGCCAGACTGCCCTTGTCGCGCGACAAGCGGCTGACGTTGATCTGCTGTCTGGTGGCCGGTTACGCCTGGGTGTGGGCATCGGCTGGAACTCGGTCGAGTACGAGGCGCTTGGACAGGACTTCCATACCCGCGGTGCACGACAAGAGGAGCAGATCCAACTGCTGCGCCGACTCTTCACGGAGCCAGTCGTTGATTTCGAAGGCCGTTTCGATCGGATCGATCGAGCCACCCTCGTACCGAAACCCACGCGCTCGATCCCGATCTGGCTTGGTGGGTACGGCGAAGCGGCCTTCAACCGCGCCGCCCGCCACGGCGACGGCTTCATCTTCTTCGGTGGTGGTGGCGTCGACCGCGTCCTGGACAACTGGACGTGGCTGCGCGGTCGGCTACACGACCACGGCCGGTCCGTCGAAGACTTCGGCTCGGAGTGTGTCGTCCGTCCGCGTGACGGCGTCGGCAGTCTTCGAGCAGAAGTCGACAGTTGGCGCGACGCAGGCGGCACTCATCTGTCAATCGTCACCATGGGCCTGGGCTTGGACTCCATCGACGCACACATCGACTACATCGCGGCGGCCTCAGCGGCACTCGGCCTGTCCTGACGGCGCGTCTTTCGACGTCCGTCATCGCCGTTTGCCGATTCCGGATCGATAGTCCTTGCCCCGTGGGACCTTCGACCAGTAGCGCACGCCTGGTATGCGACACACGATGCCTACGAAGGAGGGCGTCGTGGCCGCCTCGTATCCTCCGGGTTTTGGCATAGCTCACGTTGGGCGAAGAAGGCCCCGCCGACTGTGGCGGTGCGGCGTGACCGTGGCTGTTGCTTCCATGCTGCTGGCTGGGTGCGCTTCGTCGTCGCACACGCGCACACCCGATTCGGCGCGGATTCCAGTGGTTGTCGATACAGACATGGGAGCCGACGACATTGTCTCGTTGCTCTACCTGCTGGGACGTGCGGACCTCAACGTTGTCGCGATCACGGTTGACGGTGATGGCCTGGTGCGCTGCCCGGCCGGTGTCGCCAATGTTCGCGCCTTGCTCCGTGCAACGGGCGGCCCGGAAGTTCCGGTTGCGTGTGGCTCGACGAGTCCGATGCAGGGCGCGGTGTCATTTCCGGACAGCTGGCGGGATCAGGCCGACGGGTTTTACGGCATGGCCGGCAGGTGGCCGATGCCCGCATCGGCGAGCAGCACGACGGGTGACGCGGCTGCGCTGATCGCCTCGTCTTTGCGGGCTCATCCCGGTGCGCGCATCGTCGCTCTAGGCCCGCTGACCACGGTTGCCCAAGCGCTGAGCATCCCAGACGTGATATCGACCAATCCGGTCGTCATCGTGTCGGGAGGAGCTGTCAACGGATCGGGCAACATGCCGACGAAAGGACGCGTACTGCCGGTTGTGGAATGGAACATCGGCATCGATCCGGTTGCGGCAGACAAGGTGCTGCGGTCCGGCGCCATCCAGGAATGGGTGCCTCTGGACGCATCGAACGAAGTGCCGCTCGACAGTTGGTTCGTCGCCGCGCTCGCGGCTGAGCCGCGGACCCACCTCGGGGATCTAGCACTGACTTTCCTGCAGGCGAATCCGTCGATAAGCCGAGGTGGCTTCTACCTTTGGGATGCGCTTGCGGCAGCCGCAGTAACCCCGACGGCAGTCATGTCGACGCAGCGGATAACGATGAGTGTCCTGAGCTCCGGAGCCGATGCGGGCCGGACGATTGTTGATTCCAGCGGCGCGACAGTCGACGTCGCGAACCATGCCGACTTCGTCGAATTCACCCGTGGCCTGCTCCATGCCTTCGGCCGTGCGACCGGTGCCGGGAACTCTTACCAGCCGGGTATCGCGACGATCAGGCTTGCTAAGCGAGATGGCGTCGTGACGTACAGGGCGCCGGCCCAACTTCCCGCAGGGCAGGCAAGCGTTTCCTTCGACGCGTCGAGTGGCACCGGATTCGCCGCGATAATCGGCCGGCTCGCTGCCGGCCACACACTCGCTGACCTTCAAGCCTTCATCGCACACGGTGTCGCGACTGCTCCGCCATGGTTCGCGATCGAAGCTCAAGTCGATGTTCCAGACGGGTCGCAGCCCACATGGCTCGTCGACCTCCCCGCAGGCGACCACGTCGTGGTCTGCGCCGACCGGGACGGAAGTGGGATCACGGCACTGGGCCAGTTCGTCACGAGGTGAACCCTGTGTAGGGGGAGTTGATCGCGAGATGTCAGGACGCGGAACGCGCGCAGCGGTAGTAGTCATTGCTGCCCTGGCCGCTATCGCTACCGCGACCGCATGGATCGCATTGCGACCTGGCGGAACGAGCCGACACTACGACCGATTGGTCAGCACACAGGACTACCTACCGGGTGTGGCAGCGGATGTCTTCGTACCTGCGACGCCTCGCGACCACGCTCCCGTTGTCATCCTGGTCCCCGGTGGCGCTTGGCGAACCGCGCAGCGCTCCGGTCTCGCGCCGCTCGCCGAAACGCTGGCCGAACGCGGCATGACGGTCGTCAACGCGACGTACCGTGCGGCAGACAGCGGTGCTCGTTTCCCCGAGCCGGTCGCAGACATCGCGTGCGCCATCGACTTCGCGGTCGCGCAAGCCCGCCTCGAGCATGTGACTCCCGGGCCAGTTGTCGTGCTCGGTCATTCGTCGGGCGCGCAGCTGAGCTCGTTGGCCGCACTCGAGCCGGCTCGGTTCCGCGCAGCGTGCCCCTACCCGCACGTCGATCCGGACGGATTCATCGGGTTGGCAGGCCCGTATGACCTGAGTGAATGGCAGGCAGTCGCCGCGCCGATGTTCACCGCGTCTCCTGCGCAAGATCGGGCGCAATGGAAGGAAGCGAACCCGATGACGTGGGTTGCCTCCCGGACGGGAACCGCGCCACTGTCGGTACTCCTGGCGCACGGCGACAACGACAACGACGTGTCGCTAGGCAGCAGCCGCAACTTCGCAAAGGCCTTGACCGATGCTGGTCATCACGTACAACTGACGATCGTGCCCGGGGCCACCCACAGCAGCATTTACGAGCCGACAGTCATCGCCGACACGATCACCACCTGGATCGCCAGTCTCCACCAATAACTTCACGCAGCCGATTGGCCCCATCACGGCGAGCAGCTCGCCACGAATACCGTCGAGCTCGACGTCGTCGACGGCGGATCGGTCTTGGTGCATGGTGGAGGCGTGAGAGTCGCGGTGGTGGGAGCAAACGGGTTCGTCGGGCGGAAGCTGACGGTTGCTCTTGTCGAGGCCCAGTACGACGTCATCGCGATCTCGCGTCGCGCTCCCGAGATCTCTGGCGCCACAGGACGGGCAGTTGACGTTGCCGACGGGGCCGCCGTCACGATCGCGCTTGACGGGTGTGAGGTCGCCTTCTATCTCGTGCATTCACTAAGTGATGAAGACTTTCGCGCTCGCGACCGCCAACTGGCGGAAGGCTTTGGACGAGCAGCTGTAGCGGCTGGCCTCCGACGCATCGTGTACCTCGGCGGCCTGGGGCACGAGCCCGAGTCCGAGCATCTTGCGAGCCGGCAGGAGGTCGGCACCGCGCTTGCGAGTGCAGGAATGCCTGTCGTCGAGCTTCGAGCCGCGGTCGTGCTCGGCGCCGGCAGCATCTCCTTCGAGATGCTTCGATATCTCACGGAGCGGCTTCCGTTCATGGTCTGCCCCCGATGGGTACGCACCGCGATCCAGCCGATCGCCTCGGCCGACATGACCCGGTATCTGATCGGAGCGATCCACGTCGCGCCTGGCGTGTACGAGGTCGGCGGCGGCGACGTCACGTCGTATCGCGAGATGATTACCGCTTACGCAGCCGCGCGCGGCCTGCGGCGTCGACGCATCGTCGACGTGCCACTACTGACACCTCGATTGTCGTCGTACTGGCTGGATCTCGTCACTCCGGTGGATCGCCGCGTTAGCCACGCGCTCATCGAGAGTCTCGTGACCGAGGTCGTCGTCGTGGACCGCGAGCGAACTGACGCAGCCTTCAACATCGAGCCGATGGGCCTCGTCGCTGCGCTCACCGCCGCGCTCGACGACCAGGCGCTCGAGCTCGATCACGACCTACTCAGCCGCGACGGCGGCCTCCGAGACGGTGTTTATACGGTCCGGGTGACCGTCCCGCTTTCCGGCAGCGATTCAACGCGCCTCGACGCCGATCTCGGTCGAATCGGCGGAAGCTACAGCTGGTACGGCCTCACGTTC
>DASRZB010000429.1:0-2478 GCA_035653855.1 Acidothermaceae bacterium
GCGTTGCAAACGCTGGCCGGCCAGCCCGCCGGCGGAGCGATGTTGTGGGCGCTTGCCATTGGCTTTGCTGCCTACGCACTGTGGCGGTTCAGCGAGGCGATTCGTGGCGTGCACGGGGAGGGCAGAAAGGCTGGACCGAGGGTCACCTCTGCGTTTCGGGGCTTCGTGTATGCGTTCTTCGCGCTGACGACTTTGTCGGTACTGCACGGCTCGAGATCAAGCCAGGCGAGTAGTCAACAGGACGCGACCGCGCGGGTCATGCAGCACAGCGGCGGGCGGTGGGCGATCGGCATCCTGGGCGCTTGCGTGCTGATCGTCGGGCTAGGCCTTGCGATCGGTGGACTTCGCCGGACGTTCGCCAAGAAGCTCAACACCGCGCAAATGAGCGAGCGCACTCGGCACACGGTGTTGATCTTGGGTGCAATCGGCACGACCGCGCGTGGCATCGTGTTCGCGCTCGCCGGCGGCCTCGTCATCCAAGCAGCGCGTAACTATGATCCCGCAAAGGCGCGCGGACTCGATGAGGCGCTGCGAACGCTGCGCGACCAACAGTACGGAGCCGCACTACTGGGGTTGATGGCACTCGGGCTGATCACCTTTGGGCTCTATGGCCTGTGCGAGGCACGCTGGCGTCGGGTGTGAGCGAGCGAGCGCGGCCCGTAGACGACCACGTCGCAGCGAGCTGGTTCCTGACCCCCGAGGAACGCGGCAATGCCGCTACCGGTCTTGACCGCCGGCACGGTGCTAGTTGGTCGTCGGGCAACGAAGTACGTCCCCTCGTTCATGGCGCTAACTATTTCGCTGCGTTGCGCTCGGCCACCGAGACGTTGGCGCACGACGACGCCTTGTACTTCACCGATTGGCGCGGCGACCCGGACGAGGCGGTAGACACCAACGGGCTAACGATCAGTTCCATGCTCGCCGCGGCTGCGTCTCGGGGTGCGACCGTCAACGGACTCGTGTGGCGATCGCATTGGGACAGACTCGCGTTTAGCGCCCAACAGAACCGGCGCCTCGGCGCAGACATAGAAGCCGCGGGCGGCTGTTGCCTGCTCGACATGCGAGTGCGCGTCGGCGGATCCCATCACCAGAAGTTTGTAGTCATCCGGCACGGGGATAGCCACGAGACCATCGATGACGTCGCATTTGTGGGCGGCATCGACCTTTGCCACAGCCGGCGCGACGATCGCGATCACGTCGGAGACCCGCAATCGCAGCCGATGGCGGCCGCGTACGGCAAGTGGCCGCCCTGGCACGACGTTCAAGTCGCGATTCGGGGCCCGGCGGTAGGTGCTGTCGAGTATGTCTTTCGGGAACGCTGGACCGACCCACAACCGCTCTCACGGGCGCCCTGGCGACGCATCGCCGACCGAATCCACGGCGAGCAGGTCAAGCCCCGGACGCTGCCGAGCCAGCAGGCCGACCCGCCACCCGTAGGCGCTCATTCGGTCCAGCTCCTTCGCACCTATCCACGTCGTCGGCACGGGTACCCGTTCGCCCCATTGGGCGAGCGCAGTGTCGCGCGCGCATACGAGAAAGCCCTCCGAAGGGCGCGTTCGCTCATCTACATCGAGGATCAATATCTATGGTCAGCCGATGTGGTCAAGGCATTCGCCGACGCATTGCGTGAACAACCGCAATTGCGGATGATCGCAGTTCTGCCAATGCTGGCTGATCAGGACGGGAAGGTTTCCGGGCCACCCAACGAGATAGGGCGTATCGATGCACTGCAGTCATTGCGGCGCGCAGGCGGCGACCGGGTAGCCGTATACGGACTAGAAAACAGGAGTGGGGTACCGATCTATGTACACGCGAAGGTGTGCGTAGTCGACGACGTTTGGGCGACTGTAGGGAGCGACAATCTGAATCGCCGCTCGTGGAGCCACGATTCCGAACTGAGTTGCGCCGTGCTCGATCAGGACCGAGACCTTCGTGAGCCGCTCGACCCTGCGGGTCTCGACGACGGAGCACGCGTGTTTGCCCGCAACCTGCGCCTCGAGTTGGCCCGTGAACACTTGGGCCGAGCCGACGGTGACGACGGCGACCTGATCGACCCAAAGCAGTTCTTCGACGTCATGGCCGCCGCCGCCGACCGCCTCGACACTTGGTACGACAAAGGGCGTCGGGGTGACAGGCCACGCGGCCAACTCCGGCGACGACCGGAAGCCACCCTTGGCCGTGGCACCAGATTGTTCGCGCGACCGTTGTACAGGCTGATCTATGACCCCGACGGCCGACCGCGGCCGATGCGCCGCGCGGGTCGCTTCTGAACGGGGCGCTACCGGTCTCGCAACACGCTTTGCGGAACGATGGCCTTGGCTGCACTTGACGTGCTCCACGACAGCTTCGCAACCGCCGACTGTGTCCCTACTTGATACTCCACCTTGATGTCGTACGACGTGCCCGCAGTGAGGGCGATCTTTCCGCTGTTCGTAGCGAGATTGTGCAGCGTCCAGTTGTTCACCAGCTCGACACCGT
>DASRZB010000430.1:0-4130 GCA_035653855.1 Acidothermaceae bacterium
GCGACGATGCCCTCATCCCGCTGCGCTTCTTCAAGAACCGGGTGTTCAGCCTGACCTCGATCGTCGGGGTTCTCGTCGGCATGGGCCTGTTCGGCGGCATCTCAGTGCTGCCGCTCTACCTGCAGATCGTGCGCGGTGTCTCGCCTACAGAGGCCGGCCTGCTCCTGATCCCGTTGACGGCCGGCCTGATGGTCGGCGCGATCATCTCCGGGCAGATGATCTCGCGCACCGGGCGCTACAAGCTCTTCCCTGTCGTCGGCTCGCTGCTGTGCGTCATCGCGCTCGTGCTGATGTCGTTCATCGGCGCCGACACCCCGCAGTGGCAGACCAACCTCTACGGCGCGCTCTTCGGGGTCGGCATCGGCAACATCATGCAGCCGATCACCCTCGCCACCCAGAATGCAATGCCCGCACGAGACATCGGCGTCGCAACGTCGTCGGCCACGTTCTTCCGGCAGATGGGCGGCACGCTCGGGGTCGCCGTGTTCCTTTCGGTGCTCTTCAGTACGGCTGGCGGCAACATCGCCCACGCCTACAAGAACGCAGCGAAGTCGGCCTCGTTCCAGTCCCTCACGACTGACCCGAGCGTCACCAACGCCGCCGCGAACAAGCCGTTGCTCTCGATCTTGCAGGGCCAGAAACTCTCGTCGTCGAGCCTGAACGACACGGCCTTCTTAAAGCACGCCGATAAGCACCTCGCGCACCCATTCTTCGTCGGGTTCTCAAACTCGATGGACCTGATCTTCCTGCTCGCCGCCGCAGTGATGCTGATCGGATTCCTGCTACTGCTCCGCGTCGAAGAGTTGCCGCTGCGAACGATGTCCGGAATCCAGGCGCAACACGCCGACGCCAAAGCGGCGCGCGAACGTGACGCAGCGGCAGCAGCGCTCGACGCCGATCAGGACGCGCCGCCCTCCGACAACCCTGTCGACGCGACCCCGACCTGATCACGGGCCTCGCCCTTCGCCGTCCCACTCTTTAATACGTCGCCCCGGATGAGCAGCCCGGCGAGCACGCCACCCAGCGCGGTCAGGGTGGCAGCGATCCAGACTGCGTGATGGAACCCGTTGGAGAGTGCGGCCGGTGACTTGTACGCAGTCGCCGTGATACCCGACAGTGCCGGCAACACCGCCACCGCGAACAGTGCTGCGGTGCGGGCGACGTCATTGTTCACCGCCGATGCGACCCCGACGTCTCTTGGCGGAGCGGCCGCCATCACTGTGGCGGTCAGCGGCGCAACCGTCGTAGCCATGCCCAACCCGAACACCAGGATGCCGGGCAGCACCGATGACACGTAGCTCGATCCCGGATGCACCATCGCGAGCAAGGTGACACCGATACCCGCCACTATCGGGCCGACCGTCATCTGCAACCGCGGTCCCCGCCGCGCCGCGTATCTGCCCATCCGTGACGACAAGAGCAAGAGCATGGCCGTGACCGGCAGGAGTGACGCGCCGGCCGCGACCGCAGAGAAACCCGCACCTTGCTGCAACTCGACCGGCAGCAAGAAAAAGATGCCGCCGAGCGCGCCGTAGACCACGATCGTTACCGCGTTGGCCGCGCTGAACTGTTGCGAGCGGAACAACCGCATCGGCAACATCGGATTGCGCTCGCGAACTTCGACGACCACGAAGATGGCCAGCAACACCACACCGCCGGCGGTTGCCCCGACCTGTCGGGTGCCCCAACCGAACGTCGAGCCCTCAGTGAGCCCGTAGATGACCCCGGCTAACCCAAGCGCTGCCAACGCCGCGCCGAGGACGTCGACGTTCCCCTCCGCAGAGTCGTCGCGCGTCTCGGGAATGTGCCGCGAGGCAACTATGACGGCGGTCGCGAGCGGCAGGTTGATGACAAAGACCAGCCGCCAGCCCCACGGTGCGACCCCAACAAGCAACCCGCCGACGACCGGGCCCAACGCGGACGCAACTCCGGTCAGACCCGACCAGGCGCCGACGGCCGGCGCCCGATCAGCTGGTTCGAAGACGGCCTGCAAAATCGCGAGCGAGCCCGGAGTCAGCATCGCGCCCCCGACGCCCTGGACCGCCCGCATGGCGATCAGGAAGGCGCCCGACGGGGCAACCGCACATCCGAGCGACGCGGCGGTGAACCAAACGACGCCCAGGACGAAGATCCGGCGGCGGCCGAACCGATCCCCGAGCGAGCCGCCCAACAACAGCAGACCTGACAGTGTCAGGGCGTAGGCGTTGACGGTCCATTGCAGGCTCGTGAGCCCGATGTGCAGGTTCTTGCCGATCCGCGGCAACGCAACGTTGACGACCGTGGCGTCGAGTTGGGAAACCCCGCTGGCGAGGATCGTGGCGAGCAGCACCCAGCGACCTGCACGCGAGCCGTAGGTGACGGTCTGGGCCATGGCGATCAGCCTGCCATCTCGGCGCGGTTCGCATCCGACTGCGCAGGGGTCTAGCGTGACTCATACGGGACGGAGTTGGAACGCACCCGTTTCGGTGATCCTCGCCTAAGGCGAGATGAGAGGGACGTCAATGCCTGAGCTCACGCACGTTATGCATGTCCTGGAGAACCATCGGTCGGGGGTACGCGGCGACGTGTGGAGCGTGCAGGTTGACGGCGAGAACATTGGGGACGGTTCCGGTCTGGGCCCTGACAGGAATACCGGCGACCCGGCAGACACGGGCGCGGTCGCCTCGTGGAAAGAAGCGCAGGAGCTCGCGGAGACGATGAACTGCCGCCTCGAGCCGCCCTCACCAGGGCTGCGCCGCGAAATGGTCGAGGCGGGCGTGTCCCGTGAGGAGTTCGGCGAATCGTCGTCCGCGGCACTGTTCAGCCACCCGCACGGCGTCCCAGACATCTAGGCCCCAACAGAAAGCGGCTGTTGCCCGACGTTTCCGCCAGGCAACAGCCGCTTTTCGCGTTTCGAAGACTTAGACCGGGCGAACCTGCTCAGCCTGGGGGCCCTTCGGGCCCTGCGTGACCTCAAACTCGACACGCTGGTTCTCGTCGAGGCTGCGGTAGCCGTTCGTCTGGATCTGCGAGTGGTGAACGAACACGTCGGCGTCGCCGCCATCAGGACTGATGAAACCGAAGCCCTTTTCCGCGTTGAACCACTTCACGGTGCCTTGCGCCATCTGGGGTACTCCTCGTTAGGTGTGCTACGAGACGCCACGTCGGCGGCTCGGGCTGCCACGTCGGGTTCGTAGGAGTGAGCGGGTGCAATCCGCGCAAAGGCGAGGTGCAACCAACTCAACTCAAACAAAAGACGCCCGCTGCGAGAATCCGCGGGCGTCATGAACGTTCGAGGAGTACTGCAACTGCAACCTACGCTGACCCTATCACGGGCACGACATCGACGGTCAGGGCCGCTCAGACCAGTCGGCTGACCCGGCGGATGAGCTGACTGCCCTGGTCAAGGCGATCAGCGAACTGATTGGGCCCGCGCCGCTCCCGCAGTTGTTGGGCCGCCACCGACATCAGTTTGCCGGCGACCGGCACCGCGATGGCGATCACGAGGTCGCGTCGAAGGTTGAACAGGCTTCGGATCTTCACGCTGGCCTCCTGCCCACGGGCGAGCATTCTATGCGGGGCACGCCAGTACCTATTGACTCTGGACTAGAGCGCCCCCCGGCGTGAGACACTTCCAACGCGGAGCAGTGGCTCCTCGACCCACCACCCCGCCATCTGGACCCCGTGGCGATGACGTCGGCGCGCGCGCCTGGAATGGAATCGCCGTGACTGCTCAGTCCGTTGATGTCCCCATCCGGCGAGGCAGCGAGTACGCGATGCTGTCGAGGATCGTGAAGGACGCCGGGCTGCTCGAGCGCCGCAAGCTCTACTACTGGCTGCGGATCGCGCTCAATGTCGTGATGGTCGCCGCGGCCGGTTTTGCGCTGTATCTGGCGAACCACACGTGGTGGGTCCTGCTCGTTGCCGTGTTCTTCGCCATCGTGTCGACCCAACTCGCCTTCACGGGTCACGAGGCCGGGCACCGGCAGATGTTTCGCAGCCGCCAAGCAAACGAGTTGGCCGGCTACTTGCACGGCAACCTGATGATCGGCCTGAGCTACGACTGGTGGGTCGACAAGCACAACCGCCATCACCGCAATCCGAACCAATCCGAGCTCGACCCCGATGTCGGCACCGGCGCCTTCGTTTTC
>DASRZB010000431.1:0-2768 GCA_035653855.1 Acidothermaceae bacterium
AAGTGCCGAAGACCGAGCTGCCAGCGACCGAGCTGCCGAAGACCGAGCTGCCAGCGATCGAGCTGCTGCCACCGCTCGTGATCAGCCTCGTGCCACCGTTCGAGCGGGCGACCCCGCTGCGGTTGGTCGAGACCGATGCGCCGCGGTCTGGTGGCTCGCGATCGGCGACGAAAAGCCTTACCGCTGGGCACATTCGGCTCACCCGACGCGGCCGGCTTGCGCTGCTGCTAGCTGCGGTGCTGTGCATGCTGCTCGGCTTCTCGCTGGGCAGCACGCTGTCGTCTACCGCGGGCTCGGTCAGCCCGCCCGCGGCCTCGCACAACATCGTCGTCCAGCCTGGTCAGACGCTCTGGGGCATCGCCACGCAGGTCGCGCCGCACGCCGATCCGCGGGCCACGGTCCAGCAGATCATCGTGCTGAACCACCTGGCGAGCACCGGTGTGCAGGCCGGCGAGACCTTGTCCGTGCCCTCATGAGCGCGACACCTGCCCGGGGTTGGAAACGACGCGCCCGCGACACGCCGTCCGGCCTGCGTAGTTCGCGAAAGCCCTTGCGCACCGCCTCCGTTCCGCCTAACGTCTGACCCCTACATCTAGTACTTACATGGATGTAGTTCTCCACAGGTTGTGCCCAGGCGGAGGGGACTTGAGCACAGCAGGGGGGTGTTTGCGCACAGGTTCGTCCACAGTGTTTCCACGGGACTCCTCCAAAAGTCTCCCGTGGAAGGCACCGGGCGGGGCTGTGAGCGGCGCCGGGGAAGGCGTCACAGAACACATTCAGGGGAATCGGCTCGGCTGACTCGGTGTGGGAGTGGAGGGCGACAGTGTTTTGTCCCTTTTGCCACCACACCGACAGCCGGGTCGTCGATAGCCGGGTCACCGACGACGGCACCGCCATCCGTCGTCGGCGGGCCTGCCCAGAGTGTGGCCGCCGGTTCACCACCCTGGAGACCGCCTCCATCGCCGTCGTCAAGCGGTCGGGCGTGACCGAACCCTTCTCGCGGGCCAAGGTCGTCGCCGGCGTGCGCAAGGCGTGCCAAGGCCGCCCAGTCGACGAAGATGCGCTCGCATTCCTCGCCCAGCGGGTGGAAGACGACCTGCGGGCCAACGGCTGTAGCGAGATCTCGAGCCAGGACGTCGGACTTGCCGTCCTCGCGCCTTTGCGCGACCTCGACGACGTCGCCTACGTGCGGTTTTCCTCGGTTTATCGAGGCTTCGATTCACTCGAAGCGTTCGACGCTGAGATCGCCTTGCTACGTGCTGAACGTGACCTGCAGCGGGGCCTCGCGTAGCCCGCAAAGCCCTGACGCGCAACCAAAAACGATCCCGGCCGGGGGAAATCCGGCAGCCGGTAGTGGTGTTGTAGACACTGGAGGAGATACGGATGACGGAGACGTCTCGTGATACCCAAAGCGACCCGATCACGGTGGGCTCGCGGACTTCTGGGCGGGGTCTGAACATCGACCGGGTTTACACCACACCCGGCGTGCACCCCTACGACGAAGTCATCTGGGAGCGTCGCGACGTCGTCATGACGAACTGGCGTGACGGCACGATCAACTTCGAACAGCGCGGGGTCGAGTACCCGGAGTTCTGGTCGGTCAACGCCGCCAACATCGTCACCACCAAGTACTTCCGCGGGGCCGTCGGCACCGAGCAGCGCGAGTGGTCGCTGAAGCAGCTGATCGACCGGGTCGTGCTCACCTACGTGAAGGCCGGCCAGGTCAACGGCTACTTCGCGACCGTCGACGACGCCACGATCTTCGAGCACGAGCTCACGTATGCCTTGCTGCACCAGGTATTCAGCTTCAATTCGCCCGTCTGGTTTAATGTCGGTACAAATGCCCTACAGCAGGTGTCAGCTTGTTTTATCCTCGCAGTTGATGACAAAATGGACAGCATCCTCGACTGGTACAAGGAAGAGGGGATGATCTTCAAGGGCGGGTCGGGCTCTGGGGTGAACCTCTCCCGCATTCGCTCGTCGAAGGAACTCCTGTCGTCCGGTGGCACCGCTTCCGGTCCGGTCTCATTCATGCGTGGTGCCGACGCAAGCGCCGGCACGATCAAGTCGGGTGGCGCCACTCGTCGCGCGGCGAAGATGGTCATCCTCGACGTCGACCACCCCGACATCGAAGAGTTCATCGAGACCAAGGCACGCGAAGAAGACAAAATCCGCGTACTGCGTGACGCCGGCTACGACATGGACCTCGGTGGTCGCGACATGTCGAGCGTGCAGTACCAGAACGCCAACAACTCGGTGCGGGTGAACGAAGAGTTCATGCGCGCATTCGAGCAGGGCAAGGAGTTCGGGCTCAAGGCACGCACTGACGGCTCGGTCATCGAGACCGTCGACGCCAAGAAGCTGATGCGCAGCATGGCGCAGGCGGCCTGGGAGTGCGCCGATCCGGGCATCCAATACGACGACACGATCAACGACTGGCATACGTGCCCTGAAACCGGACGAATCACCGCAAGTAACCCTTGTTCGGAGTACCTTCACTTAGATAACTCTTCGTGCAATCTCGCCTCGTTGAACCTAATGAAGTTCTTAAAGGACGACGACAGCTTCGACGCCGTTACCTTCGCCAAGGTCGTTGAGTTCGTCATCACCGCGATGGACATCTCGATCTGCTTCGCAGACTTCCCGACGGAGAAGATCGGTGACACGACGCGCAAGTTCCGTCAGCTCGGCATCGGCTACGCCAACCTCGGCGCGCTGCTGATGGCGACCGGGCATGCCTATGACTCCGACGGCGGCCGGGCGATCGC
>DASRZB010000432.1:0-2992 GCA_035653855.1 Acidothermaceae bacterium
CGCCACCGGACAGCGCGTCGGGGAAGGCGACGCCACTCGCGATCGCCACGATCGACGGCGACGCGAACAGCTGGTTGGCGACCAGGATCGAGGTCGCGTACCGATCGGCACCAACCAAAGGCTGCGCGGTCGGGTCGGCTGCGGCGGCCGGGCCGCCAATCGCATAGCGGACGTCGGTGGGGTGGGTCCCAAGATATTGCGCGGTCTCGGGGGCCTGGACGTGGCCGGCCGTCAGCAGGATCACTCCGTGGCTGAGCGCGGCGGCCGGACCAGCGGAAAGACCGTCAGGAAAGTTCGTGCCGTCAACCTCGAAAACGGTCGGAGGGTCGCCGAGGATGTTCGCAATCTTCACGGCGGTGTCGTATCGGTCGGTGCCATCGACTCGCACCGGGTTGTAGCCGAGGGCCTGCAGGTTGGTGCCGACATTCGCGGAGATGGCGTCTGTTCCGCCCAGCAAGTAGACCGTGTGGCCGACAGCAAGAACACGCTGAATTTCGAGCCGCACCGCGTCGGTGAGCCCCGCGCTCGGTGTGAGCAGCAGCGGACCCTGGAAGCGGGCTGCAAGAGGCCCACCGGCGAGCTCGTCGGCGAAGTCGTCGGCGCGTGCGAGCACGACGGCAGTCGCCGACAGCTTGTTCGGAAAGCCGATCTCAGAGATCCGAACCGACGTGGCAATGCGATCGGCCCCCGCGACCCGGGTCAGCGTGCCTTGCCCGGTCGTGGGGGAAGGCGTCGGGGCGGGCGCAGCCGCAGGCGCCGCCGCGCCGGAGGGCTGTTCCGCGGCCAAGACCGATCCGGCCGCGGTTGGCAGCCCGATCGTCACGGAAGCCAGCGCTGCAAGCGTCGCTGCGACCGCACCGACCACTCGCATCGCGTGCTCCCCCTGGAAATCGGCCTGGAAATCGGCGGCGTCTGTTCCGGTACGCGGATCACCGAGAAACGCCGACGATCCCTGGGCGGAACCCTAACCGACAGAGCTGCTACAGGCGTAGCCGCAGTGATAGTGCGGCGATGTAGGTGGCCGCGGTGAGGCTCACGACTCGCGGCTGGCCCCCGATGACGCGTGCGGCGACCAGATCTGCGGCGCGGCGAAGCCGTTGCGGTCGAACGCCGCCTCGACGGCGCGGCTAACCTCATCAAGGCTTGCCGCGTGGATGAGTGCAATCGCGCTCCCACCAAAGCCGCCGCCGGTCATCCGCGCGCCGAGCGCACCTGCGTCAATGGCCGCGTCGACCGCCGCGTCGAGCTCAGCCACGCTGATCTCGAAGTCGTCACGCATCGACCGGTGGGATTGGGTAAGGATCGGCCCGACGTCGCGTAATGCGCCGCTGGTCAGGAGGTCAACCATGGTGAGCACGCGGTCGTTTTCGGTGATGATGTGGCGCGCACGCCGCCGCAGGACATCGTCGTCGAGCTGGGCGAGTGCCGACTCGAGTGCCGACCCAGGGATGTCGCGCAAGTAGGGCACCCCAAGCTGTCGTGCCGCCTCCTCGCACGCCTTGCGTCGCCCGGCGTATCCGCCTCCGGCGTGCGCGTGGTGGGCTCGGGTGTCGATGACCAGTACGGCGAGCCCTTCATCGTGCGGTGCGAACGGCTCTTGTTCCCTGACGTCGTCGCGCACGTCGAAGAAGAGTGCGTGATCGGCTTCGCACACGCAGGAGGCCATCTGGTCCATCAGGCCACACGGAACGCCGACGAAGTTGTTCTCGGCGTATTGCGCGATCCGCGCCAGCTCGGCGCGCGGAATATCGATCTCGTAGAGTTCCGCGGCTGCAAGCCCGACCGCACATTCAATCGCGGCGGACGACGACAAGCCGGCGCCGCTCGGTACCTGACCGTCGAGCACGACGTCGAGACCGCCGATGCGGTGCCCAGCACCTCGCAACGCCCATAGAACACCAAGTGCGTAGCTGGCCCACCCGCCGCTGCCGTCGGCGGGGTCGAGTTCGTCGAGAGCGAACTCGATGAGCTCCCCGGGCCGCTGCAGCGACTGCACTGAAACGCGGTCGTCGTCGCGACGCGCAGCCGCCGCATGCGCGCGCAGGTTAATCGCAAACGGCAGGACGTAGCCGCCGTTGTAGTCGGTGTGCTCGCCCATCAGGTTGACCCGGCCGGGCGCCGACCAAACCCCGGTCGGCGGCCGGTCGAAGGTCTTCGCGAACAGATCGGCAGCGGTCATGAGTGCGCCGTTTTCTTGATGCTGAGGTGGAAATCCCAGGCGTCGGAGACGATCTGGGTGAGATCGGCGGTCGGCGTCCAGCCGAGTTGGGCAGACGCGAGGTCGTGCGACGCGACCAGCTGCGCAGGGTCGCCGGCCCGCCGTGCCGTCTCTCGTATCGGTACATCGCGACCGGTCACGGCCCGCACGGTCTCGACGACTTCGCGAACCGAGAACCCGCCGCCGTTACCGAGGTTGCAGACCAGGTGAGTGCCCTCACGTGCTGCATGTAGGGCGAGCACGTGCGCTCGGGCGAGATCCTCGACGTGAACATAGTCGCGGATACACGTGCCGTCGGGAGTCGGCCAGTCAGTGCCGAACACATCGAGTGCAGGGCGCAGGCCATCGGCGACGTCGAGTGCGATCGGAATCAGGTGTGTCTCGGTCGCATGTCGTTCGCCTGCGCCTCGTGATGCTCCGGCGACGTTGAAGTATCGCAAGCTGACGGTCCCAAGCGCGTGCGCCACTGCCTCGTCGCGAATCATGAGATCGACGGCCAGCTTCGTCGCGCCATAGGCATTCGTCGGCTCGGTGCGTGCGGTCTCACGGATCGGGATCTCGTCGGGCTCGCCGTAAACCGCCGCTGTGGAAGAAAAAACGAATCGCGGGACGCCGTGCGCAGTCACCGCGTCGAGGAGGTCACGGCTGCCGCCCACGTTGTTGTGCCAGTACCGCGACGGTTCGACCATCGACTCGCCGACCAGCGACTTCGCCGCGAAGTGCAGCACACCGTCGTAGCGTGCGCGTGCCAGCACGTCATGAGCGTGGCTGAGG
>DASRZB010000433.1:0-3306 GCA_035653855.1 Acidothermaceae bacterium
GTCGAGTAGTGCAGCACCGGCCAGTTCGGCCGCCGCATTCGCCACGCCCAGCGTGTCTGGCACTGTCGTCGTGTTTGCCGCAGCGTCGCTCATGGCCACGTTTACGACCTTGGCCACGAACTTCGAACGGGCACATCCAGACGCGAAGATCGTGCCGTCCTACGGAGGCTCCGACACCCTCGCCGCGCAGATTACCCAAGGCGCGCCGGTCGACGTCTTCGCAGCGGCCAGCACCACGACGATGGCCACCGTAACGAAGGCCGGTGATGGCGTCGGAACGCCGACAGTGTTTGCAAAGAACGAGCTCGAGATCGCAGTCTCGCCGAACAACCCCGACCACATTGCGAGCCTCGCGGACGTGACGAAGTCCGGGGTGAAGTTGGCGCTGTGCGCGGCGACAGTTCCGTGCGGCGTGGCAGCCACGAAGGCCTTCGCCGCGGCCAAGCTGACCCCGCACCCGGTGACACTCGAACAAGACGTGGCGTCGGTCCTGACCAAGGTCGAACTCGGTGAGGTCGACGCCGGCATCGTCTACCAGACAGACGTGAAGACGGCCGGCACCAAGGTGGCCGGTGTGAACTTCGCAGAAGCGGCGAGCGCGATCAACAGCTACCCGATCGTGGTGGTCAAAACCGGGAAGAACGCGGTGGCCGGGCAGGAGTTCGTGAACTACGTGATGTCGCCAGCCGGACAGCAAATCCTGCAGGCGGCGGGGTTCCAGCAGCCGTGACCCGGGTGCGGGTGCCTTACGCGTTGTTCGTGCCCGCCGCGATCGGCGTCCTCTTCCTGATCCTGCCGATCGCCGGGTTGTTGATTCGCACCCCCTGGCATCATCTGCCGTCGCTGATCAGCAGTCCCGACGTCCGCACCGCGTTGCAACTGTCACTCGAGACGGCGACCGCGGCCACGGCGATCGCGATCGTCGTGGGCGTGCCCATCGCCTGGGTATTGGCCCGGTTGGACTTTCGTGGCCGGTCGCTGCTGCGCGCGCTGATCACGCTGCCACTGGTGCTGCCACCGGTTGCCGGGGGTATCGCGCTGTTGCTTGCGTACGGCCGCCGAGGAGTCGTGGGCAGCGAGTTCCTCAGAGTTTTCGGACTATCTCTTCCCTTCACGACCGCGGCTGTCATTGTCGCCGAGACGTTCGTCGCGATGCCGTTCCTCATCGTCTCGGTCGAAGGCTCGTTGCGCGGCGTCGACGTCCGCTACGACCACGCGGCAGCGACGCTCGGCGCCTCGCGTCTCTTCACTTTCATGCACGTGACGCTGCCGATGTTAGGCCCTGGCATCGCTGCGGGCGCCGTGCTGTGCTGGGCCCGCGCGCTCGGAGAGTTCGGAGCCACGATCACTTTCGCGGGTAGCTACCCAGGGACCACGCAGACCATGCCGCTACAGGTCTACCTCGCCCTCCAAAACAATCCGGACGCCGCCGTCGCGCTGAGCCTCGTGCTGCTCGTCGTGTCGGTGGCGATCCTCGCAGGACTGCGTGACCGCTGGCTGCGTGCTTGATGCCGGCTAGTGAAGGGGCGGCGGCATCACTTGACGCCCATATCGTCGTGGAGCGAGAGCGGTGGCGGCTCGACGCGAAGCTACAGGTCCCCGGCGGCTCCGTGCTCGCACTCCTTGGTCCGAACGGAGCCGGCAAGTCGACCGCGCTGCGGGTCATCGCCGGCCTGCTTCCGGCCTCGGCGGGCTACGTGCGAGTTGGCGAGCGCACCTGGGAAGACCACGCTTCGGGCGTCCGGTTGGCGACAGAGCTGCGCTCGATCGGTGTGGTGTTCCAGGATTACCTGTTGTTTCCGACGATGACCGCTCGCGACAACGTGGCGTTCGGTTTGCGCGCAAAGGGTGTCGACAAAGCTGCCGCCCGCGATGTTGCGAACGAGTGGCTGGCACGCGTCGACCTGCTGGAGCAGGCGAACCAGCGGCCTGCGCAGCTATCGGGTGGGCAGGCCCAGCGAGTGGCGCTGGCTAGGGCGCTCGCGACGATGCCGCAGGTGTTGCTCCTCGACGAGCCACTCGCCGCACTCGATGCCGGCACTCGCATGAGCGTTCGCAGCGACCTGCGTCGACACCTCGGCGAGTTCGGCGGCGCGACCGTCCTGGTCACGCACGATCCGCTCGACGCGTTGATCCTCGCCGACCAGGTGGCCGTCATAGAAGATGGCGTTATGGTGCAGACGGGCACACCGCAGGAGATCACCCGCAACCCGAAAACGCGTTACGTCGCCCAGCTCGTCGGACTCAACCTCTTCGCTGGCCGGTCCGACGGCACGTCGATCAGGCTGCCTGGTGGCGCACAGTTGGTCACGGCGGAGGCGCACTACGGCGAAGTGTTCGTGGTCGCGCGGCCGTCGAGCATTTCGGTACACCGCGACGTCCCGCATGGAAGCCCGCGCAACGTGTGGGCGGGAACCATCGCCACTGTCGAGCTACACGGAGACCTGGTCAGGCTGTTCGTCAACGGACCACCCGATGTCGCCGTCGACGTCACGACGGCGGCGATGGCGGAACTTCAGCTCAGTGTCGACGAACACGTGTGGCTGTCGGTGAAAGCCACCGACCTCACCGTCTACGACGAGAGTTAGTCCCCGTCGCTAATCGCTCGCTGCCGCATGCCCGCAGTCCACTTCTCTTCGATGTGACCGAATCGCCAGATCAGCAACGCGACCGCCCAGGTCACCACGAACAAACCGACGATGACGAACCCGAGTGTGTTGATGTTCGCGTTCTGCATATCTGTCCAGAAACGGCCGGTGATGTTCAACTGTTGCGACACCAGGCCAAGAAGTTCGACGCCACCAATCACCGCCGCGATCATGATCGAGAGACTCGTGATGGTGATGTTGTAGAACACCTTGCGGACCGGCCTGGAGAACGCCCAACCGTACGCGAAGTTCATGAACGTGCCGTCGATGGTGTCGAACAGGCACATGCCGGCCGCGAACAGGATAGGCAGCGCGAGGATGCCGTACCACGGCAGCGCACTCGCCGCGCCCGCTGCCGCGAGGACAAGAAGTGACACCTCGGTCGCGGTGTCGAAGCCGAGACCGAAGAGGAGACCGACGCCGTACATCTGCCCGGGCTTGGTGATCGACTTCATGATCGGTCGCAGGATGCGATTCATCAGGCCCCGGTTGGCCAGGTGGTGCTCGAGGGTCTCCTCGTCATAGACGCCGCGGCGCATGTCGCGGAAGACCTTCATGATCCCGGCCAGAACAATGATGTTCAACAGAGCGATGAGGTAGAGGAAGCTGGCGGCCATAGAGGTGCCGACCACCCCACCAAAGGTCTCGTAGGTCGACT
>DASRZB010000434.1:0-2309 GCA_035653855.1 Acidothermaceae bacterium
CGCGCAGCGCAGCGCCGCCGCTGAACGTCAGATCATCGACATAGCGGGTGTATCTGGCGTCGAACGCACGGGCAAGGCCGGCAAGGCGACGGTCGAGCGAGTACGCGACCAGGTTTGCCAGCGCGAGTGACGTCGGTGCGCCCTGGGGTAGATGCGGGACGGCGAGCAGCTGACCGAGCCTGCGATGGCGCGCGAAGTCTCTCGGCACCCTTACCGCTTGCCACACCGTTCGCGGAGCGACCGTCGTGCACAATCCGGTGATCGTGTACGCCACCGCCTCGGGGTATCCCGCCGTGCGTAGCACCCCGAATATGCGAGGCGCCGCAATCGAACTGAAGAACGCTTCCAGATCCGCGCGGATCACGATGCGCGCGCCAGCATGCGGTGCAAGTGCCGTCCGGACCGAGCGGCCTGGTACACCGCCATGCGCAAGTGGGTGCAGTGGAACAGGAACGAGGACGTGGCGCAACAGGCGACGTTGGATCTCCTTCAGGCGTGGCTTCGGTGCCGCCACCAGTCGCACACCGTTCCGCTTGGGCAACACGGTCCACCGATAGTGCCGCAGTGGCGTGTCGGCATGACGCTCCACCCCGCGGGTGTCGGCAAACCAGGCGAGCTCGCCGACGTCCACATCAAGCAGGCGAGCCAAAGCCCCGACGTGTGGCAGATCGATGACCGGCCACGGCGCATGCCCCATCACCGTGGGTGCGGTCAGCCAACGCACCACCCGCGGCGGCCGGCTCGACTGCTCGCCCGCTAGCCAGGCCGGCAACGACTGCAGAACCTCGGCCAGCTCGCGAGGGCTGTCGGTCGGTGGCGACGGATAGACCTCGAGCACCTGCGTGATGAGTCGATGCACCCATCGCGGCTGACGGTCTCGACCCAGCGCCGAACTGGCGCGGCGGCGCATGCTCGCCGCCTCCCACGGCCCGGCAAACAGCGCCATCGCCACTCCGCGAGCGGCTGCCGGGTGATGGCTCATGCGACGTGGGACCGGGACGGGGGCGGCCATTCCATGCTGTGCGCGCCGGCCCGTTCACGAAGTGAACGCCGCGGCGTGCGATGCGATGACCTGCCCTGCGTGATGACCCCGGGGTTTCCCCGGAGTGATCGGGTCAACCCGACCATCCCGCCCCCGTCCCGCCTCACGATCGAACGCTAACGCGTACGACTCCGGTAGTCGACCGGTAACGTCAGGTCATAGACCTCGACGGGTCGCCCTGAGACCGGTCGTGTCGGGTACGGAGGGAATGCGCATGAGCGACCCCGTTCTGCAGGAGACAGCGTTGTTGCGCCGTGTCCGGGAGTCCGTGATCGGCGACGACCAGGTCATGCCGGGGCCGTACGGGCCGCGCCGCGTCACCTACGCCGACTACACGGCGTCCGGTCGTGCTCTGAGCTTCATCGAGGACTTCATCCGCGACGAGGTGCTGCCGCGATACGCGAACACCCACACCGAGTCGAGCGGCACCGGTCTGCAGACAACCCGCCTGCGTGAGGACGCCCGCCGGATCATCCGCGACGCGGTCGGCGGCGATGACGAGACGGTGGTGATCTTCGCTGGCTCAGGCTGCACGGGCGCGCTCGACAAGCTCATCGGCATCCTCGGCCTTCGTATCCCCGCAGGGCTTGACGATCGCTATCACCTCAGCGACGTCATTCCCCCAGCAGAACGGCCCGTTGTCTTTATTGGACCGTTTGAGCATCACTCCAACGAGTTGCCGTGGCGCGAGTCGATCGTCGACGTCGTCGTCATCCAGCAAGATGCCGACGGTCACATCGACGCAGCGGCGCTTGAAGAAGAACTCGTTCGCTACAGCGATCGCGCCGTGAAGATCGGGTCGTTCTCCGCGGCCAGTAACGTCACCGGAATCGTTAGTGACACCTACGCGATCTCAGCGCTCCTGCACCGGCATGGTGCGCTGTCGTTCTGGGACTTCGCCGCCGCCGCACCCTACGTCGACATCACCATGTACGGCGGCGCCGATCCCCTCGCGTACAAGGACGCGATCTTCCTTAGCCCACACAAATTCATCGGCGGGCCGAGCACGCCGGGAGTTCTCGTTGTTCGACGCGAGCTGATGCGCAACCGCGTACCCGATGTTCCGGGCGGCGGCACGGTCGCGTACGTCAATCCCACCGAACATCGCTACCTCACCGATCCTGCACAACGCGAGGAGGGCGGCACTCCCGCAATCGTCGAATCGATCCGCGCCGGACTCGTCTTTCAGTTGAAGCAGGCCGTCGGCATCGACGTGATCCGGGCGCACGAGGAGCACTACCTCCGCCGCGCGGTGGAGGCGTGGCGA
>DASRZB010000435.1:0-6675 GCA_035653855.1 Acidothermaceae bacterium
TTGCAAGCGCACCTGTCGTCGCCAGGCAGATCGTGCTTTACAGCTGGGCTATGGTCGCCACGTCCTTGCTGCTCTTTCCGGTTGCGCACCTAAGCATCGCGTTCCTCGCAGTGGCGGTGGCTTTGGGCGCGGCGTTCATCCGCGAGGCGCACGGACTGCGCGCTCGCGTGGCGCGCGGTGAGGCTCCCCGTCCCATGCGACTGTTCCACTGGTCGATTACGTACTTGAGCCTGCTTTGCATCGCCGCATCGCTCGACGTATTGGTGCAGTCATGGCTATAACTCATGTGATGTGCGCGCTCCCGCCGACAGGAGGGTCGAGATGACCAGACCTATGCGCGCGACCGCAGTCGGGGTCGCGTTCGCCGTCTTCGTGGCGGGGGTGACTATGTTGTTCCTCTACTTTCTTCACTATCCGCCGACCGTCGCCGCGGCGGCGACCGGCGCGGGCGATGAACAGATCCACCTGCAGACCGTTCCCGCGCTCGGTTATGGGCCGCACCCGACCTATGTGTCGTACCTAGCTGACGTCAATGGCAAATGGGTGCACACGACCATGATCAAGCTGAAGGCGAACACCCTCGTGCACTTTACGATTGACCAGTACGACACAGGGAGCACGCTGCGGAACTCGTTCATGGACCAAGTGCAGGGGACAGTTGACGGCACGGAGGTTGTCAACGGGGGAGCGCCTGCGCGCATCATCAATGACAACACCGACAACGGGATCGGCCACACGTTCGCCGTCCCGACGCTCGGTGTCTCAGTGCCCATGCCGGGTATCGCGTCCGCAGCCACGAACGTGTGCAGCATTGCGCCCTGTGACTCGTCGTTCGACCACAACACGATCACCTTCACGATCAAGACCCCGGCAGCTGGCATCTACCCTTGGCAGTGCTTCGTGCCATGCGGCCTTGGCTGGCCCTACGGAAACGGCGGCGGGATGTCAACGCTCGGGTATATGAGCGGCTTCCTGAAGGTCGTGGCCTGATGACAACAGCCGCTGCTCGCCCTGCTCCAGGTGACCGCACTGACCGCCAGCACATGATGCGCATCGGGATTATGTGGCTCGTCGCGTCGGTGATCGGCATGGTGCTGGTGTATTTCGTGTGGGGCCCGCACATGCCGCCAGGCACGGATTCCAATGCTGCGAAGGTCCAGCAGTTCGACAATCGGGTGCTAGGCACGGTGGCCGTCCCGGTTGTGGCCTTCGTCTGGGTTTACATGGCTTACGCGCTCACGAACTGGCGAGTCAAGTCGAGCACGCCCGTCGATGAGATCGGCGACGGGCCGCCGTTGAAGGGGCACCGTGGCTTCCAAGCGGCATGGCTCGGTATCACTTCGGTGACAGTGATTTCGCTGTTCGTCTTCGGGACCGTCGAGCTCGACACGAATGCCGGCGCAGGGACAGGTTCCGGCCAGGTCCCGATCTTCACGCCGACGGGCTACAACTCCAACGTGGCCCAGAGCAAGCTCCTCGTCGTCCAGGTGATCGGGCAGCAGTGGCGATGGACGTTTCGTTACCCGCAATACGGCGGCCTCGAGACAGCCGAGATGGTCATCCCTGCCGGTCAAGAGGTTCAGTACAGCGTGACCTCCCTTGACGTCATCCATTCGTTCTGGGCCGTGAACCTTGGCGTCAAGGCCGACGCGAACCCTGGTGTGAACAACGTGGCGTTCGCCACTGCCGACAAGATCGGATCGGTCAATATCCGGTGCGACGAGCTGTGCGGCCTTTGGCACGGCGCGATGGTGTCCACAGGCAAGGTAGTAAGTCCCGCCGACTTCAAGACGTGGGTGACAAGCGCGCAAGCGACGTACCAACAGTTGATCCCGTTCCTGCCGCCCTACGCGGATATTTACCTTCCGCAGTCCGACGGCGGCTACTACGACCCGGGCCAGGATCCGCTCCCCAGCGGTCCGCCGCCCGGTCCCGCCTCCCCCAGCGCGCTTCCGTAGGAGGGCCGCGACTCATGGCAATGGATACGACGGCGCCTCCGGCGGTCGACAAGGCCGGCAATCCCGGCGGCCCACCTGCACCCCGCGCCGCACGGCCGTGGTGGCTCGGTCCGAACCTGCTGCTCGCCTTTGTGGGTGCGGCGGCTGGCTACGCGCTTGGGCACATGGTCGGCAACTGGATAGCGCACTCCTATCAGCAGGTGCAGGGCGAGGGTGACAACAACCACGCCCTGGTGCTCGGCTACCTGTTCGCGACGTTCGGCTGGCTGGCCGGGATCGGAGCGCTGAACTACCCGTTCCAGAAGCTGTTCGGTTACGCGCCGGCGACCGAAGCCGAAGGGGCGCACGAGCGCAAGCCAACCCTACGGTCGTACTTCAGCTACACCCTTGACCACAAGGTTGTGGGCGTGCAGTACCTGGTCGGGATGCTCGTCTACTTCTTTACCGCCGGCCTCTTCGCGATGGCGATCCGCTCGGAGCTGTTGTCGCCGACGCGCCATCTGTTGGCGCCGGGGACCTACCTCGAAGTCGTCGGCGAGCACGGCACGATGATGATGATGATGATGACGTCGGTCATCCTCGGCCCGTTCGGCAATTACTTCGTCCCGTTGATGATCGGGTCGCGCCGCATGGCGTACCCGCGTCTTGAGGCGCTGTCGTTTTGGATCACGCCTGCCGCATTCATCGTCTTGCTGTCCGGCATCATCGTCGGCGGTTTCCCGACCGGCTGGACCGGTTACGCGCCGCTGTCGATCGAAGCAGGCCAAGGCGAGGACGCATATCTCGTAGCGTTCGGTTTGATGGCGTGCTCGATGATTGTCGGCGGGTTCAACATCATCTGCACGGTCATCAACTACCGAGCGCCCGGTATGACCTGGACCCGCGTGCCGATCTTTGTCTGGTCGATGCTCGTGACGGCGATGCTCATGGTGCTCGCGGCGCCCGTCTTGGTCGCCGCTACGTACATGTCGTTAATGGATCGCACCGTGCAGACAGCGCTCTTTGATGCGCAGCACGGTGGCAGCTCGTACCTGTGGGAGAACTTGTTCTGGTTCTTCGGGCACCCCGAGGTCTATATCCTCGCTCTTCCCGGCTTCGGCATTGCCTTGGAGTTGCTCACGGTTTTCGCGCGCAAGCCGCTGTTTGGCTACCGAACTGCAGTCGCCGGCATGGTCGGCGTGGGCACGCTGTCATTCTTCGTCTGGCAGCATCACCTGTTTGACAGCGGCATGAACCCTGACATGCGTCCGGTGGTGATGTTGACGACCGAGCTGATCTCGATCCCGACAGGCATCATCTACCTCGTGGCGATCGGCACGTTGTGGCGTGCGCGATTAAGACTGGCCGTCCCGATCCTGTTCGTGCTTGGGGCGCTCTTCAACTTCTTGATCGGTGGTATCTCCGGCGTCTTCTTGTCAGACGTCCCCACCGACACCGTTGCGCACGGCAGCTTCTTCGTGATGGCACACTTCCACTACACGATCATGGGTTCGCTGCTCTTCGCGTTCTTTGGCGGCATTTACTACTGGCTGCCGAAGATGACCGGTCGCCAACTCGATCAACGCCTCGGCAAGATTCACTTCTGGACGTTGTTCATCTTCTTCAACTCGACATTCCTCCCGCTCTTCGCGATCGGCGAGTTAGGCATGCCACGGCGTGTCTTCGAATACGAGAAGGCCTTGCAGAGCCTCAACGACTGGGTGTCGATCTCGGCCTACCTGATCGGGTTGTCGATGCTCATCTTCGTCTACAACTTCGTGAAGACGATGTTCATCGACCCACGTCCGACCGAGCCGGTGGGCAACCCGTGGGGTTCGCGCGGCCTTGAGTGGATGACCTCCACTCCGCCGGTCGCCTACAACTTCGCACACGTGCCGACCGTCGTCTCGTCGCCCTACGAGTACGGCACCGGCGCCGGACCGATGGCCTATGTCGGCGTCGCGCCGCCCGGCGTCTCGACTCAGCATGAAGAGGTGAACTGACATGACGACGACTGCCGGCGGCGCGATGGCGCCAGGGGAGGCGGAGGCTCGAGCGCGAGATCTTAGCCTTGAGCGGACGTCGATTCGCGGCGCCTACTGGTCAGGCTCGCGTCTGTTCGTGGCGCTGTCCGCGATGTTGTTCGGATCTGCGGTCTTTTCCTACTTCTATCTGCATTCCCTTGACAACAACGCGCTGTGGCGTGCTCCCGGGCAGCGCCCGTCCGACTTCATCAGCATCCCCGTGCTGGTGATGGTGCTCGTAGGTGCGGCACTCTTCTGGTTCTACACGTGGTCGTGGCAGTCTGGTCGGTCGCGTACGAACTCCGCCGACTGGCGGGTCGCCTGCGGCTTTGCGACCGTGTTGTTTCTCGCAGCCGGTATCACACAGCTCGCCAGCATGCCGAGCCTCGGCTGGGCGCCGGGCTCGTCTGGTTTCGCGTCCGTCTACGTCGCCACGATGCCACTGTTCGCGATCTACTGCATCGTCACCGCATATTGGCTCGAGACGCTCCTGGCGCGATCGCTGCGCGTGCGGTGGGTACTGTCGCCCGAGGGCCCGAACCGTGACGATCGCATCCAGGTTGCCTTCGCCGGGTCGGCTCTTGGCGCGAAAGCGGTCGTCGTCTTCGTCGCGGTGGTCGCTATTGTGCTGTTCTTCCTCTTTTCCGTGCTGAACTGAGAGGCAGCGATGCACACCAGCCAGTTCATGACGTACATCTTCCCGGTCTCACTGTTCCTTGCCGCTGTGCTGTGGGGCTTCTTTCAGCGTCGCGGGAACTGACCGTCGCTCGGTCAGCCGAGCCGCTGTCAGCCGACCAGCACGCTCGCCCGCACCTGGTCGAGACCGAAGTCGACCGGCGGCGTTGCGAGGCGGCCGGCTGCGAGGTTGAACGCCGCTTGTGCACTCGCACCCGCTGTACTTATCAGCGTGAGCCGCGACTTCACGTCAGCCAGCGTCGCAGGGTCGCCGGGCGACGACATCAGGTGCTCGATGTCTTGGGCCACATCGACGGCGGTCGGGAAGCACCATTCATACAGTTGTTGCGTCGCCGCACCGAGGCCGTAATTCGCCACCGACGACGGCGGTTGCAGGGTTCCGAGGTCATCGATGCGGCTGTTTCCCATAGGGGTGCAGTCGAGCGCTGCCTGGCTCGCGATCGCCTCCGCTGTCTGACGGTCGCGCACGACGCCTGCCGTGATCTGGTTGTAGGCGCTGAGCGTCCCCTCGACCTCGACGCTGCAGGACTGGAGGTCACCTCTGACCTGGACAGCGTATGCCGCGAAGTCGGACCGCATCTGTGCAGCGGTCGCGCGATGCGGCCAGTCGACGACTGCGGCCAGACCGACCACGATGACAACCGTGGCTGCGATGCTGCTCGTGCGATGGCGCAGAACCCACAACCACCACTGCGGTGCGGGCACATCGGCCTGCGCGTCGGTGGGAGTCGACGCGTCCGCCTGAGTGGGAGAGTCTGTCACCGCAGGAACACTACAACCAGCTCTCGCACGACCACCTAGAAGGGATGGCCTGGTCGCCGTGTTTGCGCACTGGTCCTTCGACCCGTTCATGCTGGTGATCGCCATCGTGGCGGCCGTGCACGGCCGTGGCTTGCGCAAGCACCTCAGGGCGATCGCGAAGTCAGGCCGGCCGACCCGCCCGTGGATCGGCCAAGCCTTCATCTTCTGGGGCGGCCTCGTCGTCCTCCTGCTGGCGGTCGTGTCGCCGATTGATTACTGGTCGGACACCTATCTGACCGCGCACGTCGTTCAGCACATCCTGCTGGCCTTCATTGCACCGCCGCTGATCGTGCTGGGTGCCCCCTGGGTGCCGCTATTACGCGGACTTCCGCGTCCGGTCGCGCGCATCTACGGCCAACTGCTGCGCTACACCCGCGCCCGCAGGCCTGTTGCGGATCGGCCGGGCTGGCATGCAGCCGCGGCGGTCCGGCGGCTAGCGGCGAAGCCGTACATCCCCGTGGTCGCGTTCAACGTCAACATGCTGATCTGGCACCTGCCCGGCCCGTTCGATCTCGGCGCAAGCAACCAAACCGTGCATATCTGGCTTGAGCACGGGTCATTCTTCGGCCTCGGTGTTTGCCTGTGGCTGCAGATCTTCGGTTCCTACCCGTTCCGCCCTGCACTGGTGCCGGTCGGCCGAATTGCCGCGCTGATCGCGTCAAATGCGACCATGGTCATCATCGCGATGACGATGGTCATGTTCACCCGCGACCTTTACCCCTGGTACGCCAGCCGTGGCTTGGCCGCCCAAGAGAGCGATCAGCAGATCGCTGGGGCGATCTTGTGGGTGTGCGGTGAGGTCACGTTCCTCCCGTCGATTCTGTACACCGTGACGAGATGGCTCGACGACGGCACCTCGCGCGCGACGCCCCGCACACTCGGCGTCCCGGCTAGCTCAGAGATTTAGCCGGAAGAGCCGTACGGAATCGCCACTTGCAGCGTCTGCGTCCGGACCCATTGCCCACCGCTCAGCTGATAGTCGGTGAACGTGTCGGAGTCGACGACGAGCGCGTCGCTGCGGCTGCTGGCGACCGAAATGGCGACCGTGCCTGCGGGCGGAGTGGCGAGCTGAGTCCAGGCGTTCCCCGGTCCGGCAATGTCCGCCGCGGTCAGTGCGCCTGAGCTGCCCTTCGCGAGCACCACGAAGCCAGCGCCCGACGTCACGCCAGTGGATATGAGTGCGCCGCCGACCTGCTCGGGAGCCGACAGCGTCCACG
>DASRZB010000436.1:0-4452 GCA_035653855.1 Acidothermaceae bacterium
GTCCCCCTTGGCGCCGAGGATGAGCTGGTGTGTCCGGAGTCCCACATCAAGTGCCTTTGGGAGCACATGACCTACGCCTTCGATGGTCTCAACGTTCTCGTTATCGGCTACAGCGGAATCGACAACGAGGTGCTGAATCTCATCGCCCAGAGCGGGCGACGGGTCAAAGCGATCAAGGTCGTAAACGGCTCGTCGGAGTTGGGCCTCTCGGCGGCCGAGGTGTTCGGTAAGAGGCTCGGGTTCGCGGTTGACAGCGACAAGGTGTTCCCAGGAGGTTTCACCGATTTTGCCCAGTCGTCAGCGATGGCCGACTATCTCAACGCTCTCTAGCTTGGACGTGGATTTTGGATGGCCGGCGGGGCGGGTTTTGCAACATCCTCCGCGGTCGAATGCGTACACCTGGTCTTACGTCGCGTGAACTTCGAGCGTCACGTCCTGCGGCTTCTTCGAGTCGACTTCGGAGGGCAAGAACGTGATCGTGATACGCCACCTGCGGGCATCACAGTTCGTCGCAGTGACAGTGAGATCCACTATGCAGGGCGATTTCTTCACCGGAAGTCCCCCTGACGCCCCCGTCGCGAGATTGAGCACGGGGACATCCGGCTCTGCGGCCGCCGTGCCGTCGACAAAAGACCCGATTTCAACGTAGCGCGGTGCGCCCGCCGGAATGTTCACCGTCGCCTGCCCCGCGAGGTTCGCCCAACGGAGCCATGTGTTAGGCAGGAGGTAAGCCGTCGCGCCGTTCGCTTGGGCGACTCTGTCGACTGAGACCTGCACATCATGGGCCGCGTGCTTCCCTGCCGCATTTCGAACGGCAAGGCGGAGCGATGGCCACCCGCCGCTAGAGAACTTCCACAGCTCGTCCTTTACGACTGTAAGTTCGGGTGTTCTTTGCCGTTCGGTCCGCGAAATCCACCACTGAAGGAAGACAGCGACGGCGACCGCGCCAATCGTTCCGACGGCGGTCAGGGCCGACCAACCTCCCCACGTGCCAAACGCCCCGACCATCGAATCGGCAGCCTAACCGCCGAGGGTGAGCCGGGTGGCGATCCGAACGCCCGTGCGCTGACACCGACCCGGGCCGGCCGTCACGCTATGGCCTGACCCGCCGGGCGCCTAGATGTTCTTTCCGCCATGTCCAACAACGCTGCGTATGCAGCCTCGAGCGGAGACCCGCCCATGGCGGCGCGTGTCCTTCACCGCGATCAACGCCGTGAGCTCCAACGCTTCCATCAGCGAAAGGCGGCCGATCTCGCGGGCTGTCGTCTCGGCGATCAGAAGGTTTCCGCGCTCGATGGCGCGGCGGGACACTGCTCTCGGATGGCCTTGCGGCGGCTTTAAGGAATCGCTAGTTCAATCGGCGTGACGACGAACATCCCAGCGAAGTCGTCCGAGCTGAAGTCATCGTCAGTGACGAGGTTCAGGATTGCGAACCTGTTGCCGTCGCCCGTTCGGAACTCGTCGCCAACCGACCAGTCAGGAGCCGCGGTGTGGAACGTGCCTACGTCCTCACCGTTCTCGAGATACAGCCTGTACCGGAAACCGCTCATGCGAGTCCTCCAAGGTTCCGGGGCCGGACACCGTTGGACGGGAGAGTCTAGACCTGTAAGAACGAGAAAGGCGGCCGTGTCGGGGCCGCCCGTTCTCAGTTCTCTGTCATCACGCCGGGCGTCGATGGCACCCGGTACTGCTGCGCACAGTGTAGCGCGCCTGCCCCCGTAGGGGAAGTCTGGTGTCCCAAACATCGGCTGACGGACGGTTTGGCTTGAATCCCGGCTCGCATCCGGTGTATTCGATGAGAGGCCGCCTTATGCGGCCATTACGCTCGGAAACCCCGGCGGTTACCCGACGGCGACACGGTTTCGTCACGCTGGACTTGAATCCGACCCCAAACCTCCCCGCCTGCCACGGCTTATTTCACCGTGCCTGGGTCTACGAGGTCGCTCGCTTTCGACCAACTCGCGAGCATCTGAACACGTCCCTTACCGGGCGACTACCGCTGTTTGCGGAGGACGCTGATAAGGAGTTCGCAGACTCGAATGCCCAACTCGGCAATAGCCAGCCAGAACATTCCCGACCACTTTCTCGTGATGACTGCTCATCGCCCAGCATTCTCGCATGGCTAGTTGAGGTTCGCCTGGTCGCGAAGCTTCTAATGCGCCGAGCCAATCGCGCGCCCGTGGCCGCTTCCAGGTCGTACCGGTGCTATCGGGCCTGGCTGGGGCTGCCTCCAAGCGAACTTCCTCAGAAGTCTTGAATCTGACGCGCGCGATCGTGAGGATGGGTCACACCCGTGCGCGCGATGGTCCTTTCCGTGGTTGGGGCGGTGCTTGCAGGTGGCGTCGCGATCCACGAGTGGCTGTACCGCCAAGATCACAAGTATGCGCCGGGGGTTTCAGGCGTTCTGGTGGTGCTGTCGATCGCGGCGATGCTCGGGTGTATCGCTGTCGCAGATCTCGCGTGGGAACGCGAGCAAGAGAGGGAGCGGCAGGCGCGACAGGCGTTTACGTCGTCGCCGGTGAAGCCACCCGATAGCGCCAATGGTGAGGAAGAGTTGCCCTGAAAGAGGCGAATCGCGGGCGATCGTCAAATGGTTCGCGCCCGCGCTTGACTAGAACCTCAGGGACGCTCGCGGCCCGTCGTTACGACGCCCACGGCGATCGCCACGCCGCCGAGCGCTAGAAGCACCGCTACCGGGTCTTCCCAACAAGGACGAACACGTGCCGCGACCGAGATCGTGCAGGACGTAACGTCCGATTTTGCGCATGTCGCGAGAGCCGCGTTGTAGACAGGATTCGCGACTCGCCCCTCGCGCACGTAGACGGCTGCCGCCAGCGTTACCGCGATCACTCCGATAGCCGTGGCAAGCCTCACAAGGCGACTTTACGCTGTGGCAGGCTCAGACAGTTGAGACCGCCACCCAACCGGTCGTTATGCGTTGTCCTCTGCGCGTTATCGCCAGGTTCGGCGAGGGACGGATTTTGCTCAACGATCAGGTGCCGAAGGTGGGAATCGAACCCGCGACCTCCGGCGTGACAGTTCTCCCGCTCGAATGGCCGTTAGTCGCGAACGTGGGGCATGTGGGCCATTTCACCGGTGAGGCAGTACGCGGTCGCGAGCACTTCGACATCGCAAGCGTCGTCTCCTTGGGCGCGGGCGGAATTGAGTGTGGGGGTGCTGGCCACCGGGCCGAGTCGTAAGATCGGCCCGTGATGAGGCTTCTTGCGGGACTCGGTGGCGTCCTCACCTTTATGGTCATCGCGCTCCTTGTGGTCGCGATCAACGGCGGCTACGTCTACCGCACTCAGTGCGCGGGAGCCGGTGGCTCGACCGAGACCGACTGGTCGTACAAGATCAATCAGGTCATCCCGTACATCGGCTACTCGAAGACGGGCTGCGAGACGCACACCGCGACTAGCGTCATTCTCAACTCGGTGGGCATCTGGAAGTTCCACTCCAGCACGACTGCCATCGACCACACCTCCGAGTACACGGCTGCTGATGTCGCGAAGATCTCCAGCGGATGCGTGAACACCGGATCGACTCAATCGTTCTGCGATTGCTTCGCCCGCACCGTGGCGCGTTACGTCCCGCTTAATGACTACAACGCCGCTGCCGAGCAGATCCAGTCTGGAGACAGGAAGATGGCCGACCTGCCGCAGTCGATGCAGCAGGCGACCGCCATCACGCAACGGGACTGCTGACCACCGCACCGTGCCGCCATGACCAAACCTGGCGTTCGGCGTCACAGGGTGCTTTGGGGGGCACGCTCGTCGGCGATCCAGTCGCGAGGCTGTATGCCGAACTGAGATTCAGTGGCGATCGAGACAGCGTGCGTCCACGCGATGGGGAGACGAAGCTCGCCATCAGCATGTAGAGCCGCTATGATCCCTGCCGCTTGAAGCAACCGCCGTTGCTGTTCCGCGTCGTCATGCGCTCGCAACAGTCCGTGTAGAAGCAGCGCGACTGACGTCGAAAAGTAGCGGTTACTGTCCTTGCGCTCGCGCCGCGGCACGTGAACTTTGAGACGCCAGAACCGCTGGTCGCCCAGGACGAAGAAGCCAGGGCCGACATCATCCTGATGGAACAACCAGGCAGCAAATCCGACGCGGGCAGTCGAGGGGCTGGCGGCCGGATCGACACGTACCCCCATGACATCCGGCGTTGTCGCGAACTCCTGCGGATCTCGCGCCGCCAACCACGAGGAGAAGTCAGTTGCCCACGGCTCGGCTCCAATGTCAGCAAAGACATGGCCCGCGAAGAACGCAAACAGTGAAACTTCTCCGGCCAACGAGGCTACAGGTGACGCTGAGGAATCGAGGCGGACAGCCGCCGCATCAGGAGCAGAATAGATCACCTCGGCAGTTGTCTCGGCCACGCGGACAAACTCTAATGGGCCACCTCCGCGCGGTCAGCGAGAAGGAGAGTTGCTCTCACGGTGTGTCCTTAGCT
>DASRZB010000437.1:0-2720 GCA_035653855.1 Acidothermaceae bacterium
GGCAAGCTCGGCCGCTCGGCGGAACCATGGAGCGGTCATCCCCAGCGGCGGCCCGAGGATGGTGGTCAGGTCATCAAGCTGATCGGCGACGTCGTCTGCCGTCCAGCCCAACGCGCGGATCAACACGTTGCCCAACTCGTAGTAGGCCAGGTCCAGCACATGAGCATCAAGGCCGCCGTTCAGATGAGCGGTACGCAACGCGCGCGCTTGCGGCACCTCGTGCTCGCCCTCACTGTGGAACCACTTGATCAGCACCGACGTATCAACAAGCAGCCGCGTCACCGCGGAGTGTCGCGATCCCTACGAACAAGCTGAGCGGCCTCGAACTTGCCGGCCTCCCGGAAGCGCTGCTCAGAACGCGCGATCGCCTCGGCGACCTGCGCCGGATCACGCCGATCAAGCTCACGCCGGGCAGCCACCGCCAGCAACGCGCTACGACTCGTCGCCCGTCGCTTGGCCTCCGCGTCGATCTCGGCCAGCAGCTCATCCGCCATCGACACATCACCTTAGACATACCAGAAGTATAGCCACTGATACTGCCGACCGACTCAGAGGCACAATCCCACTTGCCCAAAGTGGGATTGGCGGTATTCTCCACGGGAGCGAAGGAGTGTCAATGACACTGATCGAGACTGACACGCGAAGTCGGGTCGTCATCCCGGGGCGTCCCAATGAGCGCTTCCTCGTCCAGGAAAACTCTGACGGGAGTTTGCTGCTGCAGCCGGTACGGGTGGTGTCGCAGGCGCAGGCCGACTACGACGCCGACCCCGAGTTGCGGTCCTTGCTTGCACGCGCGGCCGGATCGCCGACCGTCCACCGGCGCCGGCAGCGCCGGCCTCAGTGAGCAATGACGACGCCTATTCGCAGGTCGCCGACCAACAACTCGACGCGTTGGAAGCCGGACCGGACGCTGACCTATACAGTGCGGTAATCGACGCGTGCGAGCTGATCTTCCGGCTTCCCAGCCAAGCCCAAGCACGTTCCACCGCGATCACGACCGCGGATGGCATCCGGCTGAGGCTGCCAGTAGCCGGATACCCCCCGTACAAGGTGTTCTGGTCATCGGAAGGTCCGCGCATCGAAGCAATATTCCCGCATCCGTGAACGCCTCCGGGCTCGGTGAACAGCGCCCGAGCAGGGAGCCAAGCCCGCGGCTCACCGCCGCCGCCGGCGTCGAGACGGCCTAGCTCGTGCTCAGGCCACGCCGACTGGATCTCTCCCACGCGCCCAACAATCCAGTTAGTACCGCCTCTTCGTGCACAGGGCGGCCCAGTGCCCGCATCGTCGCCGCGAGTTCAGGATCCCAAGACGCTTCGACCTGCCGGTCATCGAGGCGAATATCAGACGGTGCACCGGCCGCCGCAGCGACAGCCGCCTCATAATCGGCAGTCGCCATTTGCCACGGCACCACCCCGCACTGCGCGATGAGCCAGTTGGCGATCTCGATCCCCGCCCAATCGAAATCTCCGTGGTAAAGCATCTCCGCCTGACCCGCTCGCAATGCGTGCAGCACGTCGCAGGCAACGGCCGATGGCCAACCTGCCGTGCAGACGACCGCGAACCGGCCACCGTATCGGTCAGCGAACGCTTCAAGAACTCGCGGGTTTTCGCACACGAGCACCCGTGTGGTCGGCTCGAGCCGAAGCCGAAGACCTTGCAAGTCGCGGCCGGTCAAGTGAATGGGATCACCATCGTCTGCGGCGTCACACAATCGCCGTTCGCGCGACCCGTGCGCTTGCGGGCGCAAACCCAATGTGAGCACGGTCGTCGAGACAAGGTCAGTCGCCACGCCGAATCGAGACCACAGCTCACGCCGGCCGCGTGCATCTCGCGGTACGGCCCGCAGTCCTTCGGCTGCCGCGAGCGCACGTAGTACGAGCGCCCCGACGGCTGTCCCCTCGTCGAGGGCGTGCGCGTCGTGTGCAAGCTCCGCGGCGAGGTCGCCCCGCGACATCGAGTCGGTGTCGAGCACCCGTTCGAGCACCGCCACCGCAGATGCCACCGTCACGCGTACGTCACCGATACGCGTCAACATCCCGCTCGCGCGGACACCGGCCAGCCACTCCGGCACCCACGGCCTAGCGCGAAGGGCCCACGAACCCTCAACCCGAGATTGCAACAGTTCCAGGGGTTCTTCACGTCGTCGTGACACTGCCAACCGTTCGGCAGGGCGGTCGCGTAGCGGTTCGCCGGTTGCCGTCGCCACCACGTCGCGCAGCCCACGACCAGCGCGGCCGCGTAGTGTCACATCGAGTTCGGCTAGGTCGACGGACACAGTGTCGGTAACGATCGACCTACCGAGCAGGCCTGCAAGTGCGTGGCGCGCCTCCCGGTCAAGGTTGCGCATCTGCACCCCACCGGTCACGTCGTTGCCCCGACGTTCGAGCGGCGCGCGCAACTGCGACCACACGCTCGAGAGCGCGGGATCGGCAAGCCACGCAGGCAGTGCGGACGACGTCATGCCCCGACCGCGGTAAGACGTTGACCGTCCCACACGTGCCGGTATTGCGCGATGCCGCGTTCGGTCGGCGAACGCAGCGCCTCGTAGATCGCGAGGGACGGAACCGTTGCATGGTCACCCCAGAGCCGTTCGCTGGTGACAACGAAATCGAGGTCGAGGTCGACGAGCAGGCCGAACAACAGCGGATGTGTACGCACGTCGATCTTCGGAAACGCGTCGTCGAGGAGGACGAACCGTGGGGCGTACGGCGCTGCACCAG
>DASRZB010000438.1:0-5990 GCA_035653855.1 Acidothermaceae bacterium
CAGCGACGATGTCGTACGGGAACGCGTGGTCCTCGTCCATCGCGGCCGCCCTGGGGGCCACGACCTGACGAGCAAAATCGGCGACCGTGGAACGCAAGGCCTCGTGTTCTTCGTCTAGGGGATAGTCGAACTCGGAGGCACCGCTGCCACTCACCACGGGTCAATCCTTTCCCGGCCGAGCGTCAGGAGCAGGCGCTCCCCTCAGCATGTTCCCATTTTGGGCCGATACGCTCATCAAGGCGCCAAATCGTGCGCTCCAATCGAGGTGGTGACGTGAGCGTCGTGCGGTCGCTTTACGCGCGCTTCGCGAAGCTCGGCCACGAGGTCGCCAAATTCGGCACCGTCGGCCTGCTCGCCTACGTCCTCGACACCGGCACATTCAACCTGCTGAAGTACGACGGCGGCCCAGTCTCACACAAGGTCCTCACCGACAAGATCATCTCTACCTCGCTGGCGGCAACGTTCGCCTACTTCGCGAATCGGCACTGGACCTGGAGAGCGCGTGCCCGCACCGGACTCGGTCGTGAGTACGTGCTGTTCTTCGTGTTCAACGGCGTCGGGCTCGGTATCGCCCTCGCCTGCCTCGCGACGTCCCACTACGTTCTCGATCTTCGTAGTGGGCTCGCCGACAACGTGTCGGCGAACGTCATCGGCACGATCCTCGGAACGCTCTTCCGCTTCTGGTCCTACCGGCGGTGGGTGTTCCTCGAAGCGCAAGAGCCGCTGCGCTCCGAGAAGGCTGCCTCGGCCTCCGTCGTCTGAGTCGCGAAGCGCGAAAGACGGCGCAGGCCCGTGTCGCGGCCTCCGTCGTCTGAGTCGCGGAGCGCGAAAGACGGCGCAGGCCCGTGTCACGGCCTCCGTCGTCTAACGCGTCCCGTTCTCGGCACCTTCAGCGTTGTCGGGTGGGAGAAAGATCGCGAAGATCGGCGGTCGCGGCTGTGCCAACTCCAGCCGCCCGCCGTCCGCTGTTACGAGGTCTCGTGCGAGCGCGAGTCCGAGCCCGGTGCGATGCGCACCGCTAAACGATCGCTCGAAGATGTGCGGCACGAGTTCGTCAGGAACGCCGGGGCCTTCGTCGCGGACCTCGAGTACGACGTGCCCGCTCGTCTCCCGGGTATGGACGGTCACCGTGCCGGCGCCATGCACGAGGGCGTTGTCGATGAGGGTCGCGACGACCTGCGCGAGTCCGCCGGGAGTCGAGATCGCCATCAAGCCGGCGCTGCCGTCGCGAACGAGCTTGCGGTGTGCGCGCCGAAATGCCGGATCCCACTCGACCGCCTGCTGGGCCAGCACGGTGTCGACGGCGACCACTGCCCCCGACTCCGAGCGTGCGCTGCGTTTGTGCTCGGCGAGCAGTGAGTCGACCACGGCAGCGAGCCGCTCCGCCTGCACCAGAGCGGCCGTTGCCTCTTCGCGAACCGCCGGCTCGGTCGACGTGGCGACGATTTCCTCGAGCCGAATCGACAACGCGGTGAGCGGACTCCGCAACTGATGCGACGCGTCGGCGGCGAGTGCGCGTTCGGCGCCGAGCAGCCTGCCGATGCGTTCGGCGCTGCGGTCGAGCACCTCCGCCACCTTGTCGAGCTCGGGCACGCCGTAGCGGTGATTGCGCGGTCGCGGGTCACCCGCACCAAGTCGCTCGGCACCGACCGCAAGGTCTTCGAGCGGCCCACCTAGCCGCTTCGCTTGCCGCCGAGCGAGTTCGACCGCTGCCGCAAGCGACACGATGGCCAGCGCCGCAACGCCGACCCACACGGACGCCAGTTCGCTGTTGGTTGACGACGCTGACGCGATGACCGTGACCGCTTCGTCATTCGTCCCGATCGCGCTGCCCCTGTCAACCGATCCGGTGATCGGCGTCCCGGTCGCCAGCGTGTGACCCTCTCGGGTGACCAAGACGTAGCGGTCGTCGCCGGCGAACTGCTTCAGGATGCTCATGGTCGCCGCAGTTGCCGACGGAGAAGACTCAAGCCCGGTACCGGACGGCGGGATGCTGGGGCTGGTATCCAATGCGGCGGCGATCTGACTCGCCTCGCGGTTGATCCGCTTCTGTACTTCCTCGCGGATCAACTTGGTCGTGACAATGCCGAGCGGAATTCCCAGCAGGATCACCGAAACGACGGCGACGACCAGCGTGGAGACAAGCAGTCGCCTTCGCACCGTGGATCAGCCACGCTCGAAGCGGAACCCCAAGCCACGAATCGTCGTGATGAGCCGGGGTGACGCGGCATCGTCGCCAAGTTTGCGACGCAGCCACGACACGTGCATGTCGAGCGTCTTCGAGGACGCCCCGCGGCTCATACCCCACACGTCGCGCATCAACTGCTCGCGGGTCAGCACCTTGCCGGCGCCGAGCACCAGCGCGAGCAGGAGGTCGAATTCCTTCGCGGTCAGGCTCAGTTCTTCGTCGCCCAGCCACGCCCGCCGCGACTCCGCGTTGATACGCACGCCGTTGACGTCGGGCACCTCAGGAGCGCCGCGCCGCAGTAGCGCTCGCACGCGCGCCAGCAGCTCGGCAAGCCGGAACGGCTTGGTCACGTAGTCGTCAGCACCGGCGTCGAGACCGACGACGAGGTCGACCTCTTCGGCGCGGGCGGTCAGGACGAGGACCGGCACCGAGCGGCCTTCGGCACGCATTCGGCGGCACACCTCGAGGCCGTCCATCGAGGGCAGCCCGAGATCGAGCACCACGAGGTCGATGCCACCGCTGAGAACACGCTGGAGCACCGCGGTGCCTTCACTCTTGACCTCGACCTCGTAGCCTTCACGACGCAAGGCCCGGGCGAGCGGGTCGGAAATCGAGACATCATCCTCGGCGAGCAAGACGGCAGTCATGAAGGAATCGTATGGGTCGGCGAGTTAAACCGGGGTGATCCCATGACGCCTTCGCGAAAACGCCCGCTGCTTGGTGCTCGCGGCGGCCAGCCGGCGGATCAAATTGGCCCTCAGGTCCTCGGGCTCGACGATGTCGTCGATGACCATTTCAGCAGCAAGTCGCATGATGTCGATGTCCGCTTCGTACTCGGCCCGCAAGCCAGCGACCACGGCCACGCGCTCCTCGTCGTCGGCGATCGCGGCGAGCCGGTTGGCGTGCACGGCGTTGACCGCGGCGTCGGCTCCCATCACCGCGATCTTCGCGGTCGGCAGCGCAAGGGTCGCGTCCGGCTCGAACCCCGGCCCAGCCATCGCGTAGAGCCCGGCGCCGTAGGCCTTGCGCACGACCACGCAGAACTTGGGCACGGTCGCCTCCGACACCGCGCTCACCATCTTCGCGCCATGGCGGATGATGCCGGCCTTCTCGACCGCGGTGCCGACCATGAAGCCCGGCACGTCAGCCAGAAAAATCAACGGCACGTTGAACGCGTCGCACAGTTGGATGAACCTGCTTGCCTTGTCTGCGGAGTCAACGAACAGCACGCCGCCCTTGTGCAGCGAGTTGTTGGCGACGATGCCCACCGGCTTGCCGCCAAGTCTGGCCAGCCCGACCACGACCTCCCGCGCCCACAACTCGTGGATTTCGAACAGGCTCCCGACGTCGACCAGGCCGCGGATGAAGCGCCGCATGTCAAAGGCGACCCGCTCGCTCGTAGGGACGAGCGCGCGCAGGTCAACCGGCTCCGCGTCACGAGCCGGAATGCTCGGGGGCTCCCCCTGCCAGTTCGAGGGCAGGAACGACAGGTAGCGCCGAACGCAGGCCAGCGCTTCGTTCTCGCTTTGCACGAGGACATGCCCGACGCCTGATTCCGTGCAGTGCATGCGAGCGCCGCCCATGGCCTCGAGCGTGGTCTTCTCGCCGGTCACCATCTCGACCATGCGGTCGGAGCCGAGATACATCGACGCGTTGCCCTCGACCATGATGACGATGTCGCAGAAGGCCGGAACGTAAGCGCCGCCGGCCGCGCTGGGACCAAACAACGCGCAGACCTGGGGAATCGAGCCACTTGCTCGTACCTGCGTGTGAAAGAGATGGCCAGCCCCTCGACGTCCGGGAAACATCGCTACCTGATCGGTGATCCGCGCGCCCGCTGAGTCGACGAGATAGACCATCGGAATGCCTACGTTGTAAGCGAATTCCGCAATACGCAGCATCTTCTCGACGCTGCGCGCACCCCACGAACCGGCCTTGACGGTCGAGTCGTTCGCCAGCAACGCAATCGGACGACCGTCGATGGTTGCGGTGCCCGTCACCACGCCGTCAGCCGGCAGATCGGCGGCCAGCGCGTTGGCGAAAGCACCATCCTCAACGAAAGATCCCGCGTCGACGAGCGCCCGCACGCGATCGCGAGCGAACATCTTGCCCTTGGCTGCGTTCGCCTCGTGATACTTCGCGGCGCCGCCGGCTCCGATGCGCCCGCGGTGCTGCGCGGCCGTCGGCTCGTGCTGCTGGGTCGCCTTCGGCTCGGCCCCTACCTGCTCATCACTCACCCGCCGAATGTATCCACCTCCGCCAGCGGATCGCGCCTGAGACAGGATGAGCGGGTGTCGGAGTATCGCGATCCGCCTGGCGAGGCGCCGTGGGCGATGCCCATCGTGGTGCGGGCCGAGAAGGGCGCCGAGCCGACCGCGGCTGCGGTCGCAGAAGCCACGGCGACGGCTGTCGTGCAACTGCTCGAGGACCCGCGCAGCGTCGATGGCGAGTGGCATGACGAGGTTCAGCGCTGGCTCGACGGCCGGATCCGCAAGGTGGCCCGTCGTGCCCGGGGCTCGAAGTGGGACGCGGCTGTCGCACTGCCCGGCGTCACGGTCGTCCATCACGGCGCCTCGGTCCGCGCGTTCGTACCTGGACCGACCGACGCCGTGCCGCCGGAGATCGCCAAGCTCCAGGTCGCCGGCCTCGATCTCGAGCCCGGGATACCGTCGTCTGCCATCGCGGGCGTTCTGGCGATCGCCGTCACGCCACACGTCACGATGAGCCCGCTGAAGGCAGCGGTGCAGGTCGCGCACGCGGCGCAGCTGGCGCTCGCGGTATTGGCTGACCTCGAAGATTGGCGCGCGACGGGCTTCGGCGTTCGCCTCGTACGGCCGGACGTCGAGGGCTGGGCTCAGCTGTCGTCGTCCGCTCGTGTGGTGGTGAGGGACGCCGGCTTCACCGAAATCCCACCAGATACCCAAACCGCAATCGCGCTCTGGCACGAGCAACCCCGCCGGGTTTGACAAGCCGAAGAGTGCGTTCAGGCTCGCGGACTTGTTGTGTCGGACGCCGGGACGTCGTCAGGGTTGTAGGGCTGCGCGGATCAGTCTGGACGGTTGTGGTCTCCGGTCGCACCGTCGATCAACTCACGCAGGATGTCCATGTGGCCGGCGTGCCGGGCGGTCTCTTCGAGTTCGTGGATGAGCACCCACCGCATCGAGACTTGGTCACCGAACCAGGCAGTGCCAAGTTCGTCGAGCCCGATCTCCTCGATAGCCTGGTCGGCCGCGCGACACGCGCGGTCGTAGAACGCGACGATGTCAGCGGTCGTCTCGTCAGCTGTGATCCGCAGGTCGGCCTCGGGGTCTTCCTCGTCGAACGGCATCGGTTCGGTCGCCCGCCCGAAGGTCGTGCAGAACCAGCCGTATTCGACGGCGGCAAGGTGCTTCACCAAGCCAAGCAAGCTGGTGCCCGACGGCGTCATCTGACGCCGCAGCTGATCGTCGTCCAGCCCCTCGATTTTCCATAGGACGACGTCGCGATGGCGTTGGAGAGCGACGTGCAGGCTGGTCTTCTCGTCGCCGGTGAACGGAACTCTCTGAAACATCGACCGGTCCCTTCTGTGTGACGAACCGTTGGGTGACGATAGGCCCAGATGGGCAGACTGGGCAGCATGGGACATCGACGCGCGCTCATCGCCATCGCCGGCGGCAGCCTCGTACTCGCCGCCTGCACGTCCAGCAAGCACGCGGCACCAGCAGCATCCGCGCCAGTTTTGTCCGGCGCGGCCGCGTCGTCCGCACCGGTCTCCGCAGCTGCGTCTTCGCCCGTCGCCGCGAGCTCGACAGCTCCTTCTGCA
>DASRZB010000439.1:0-2863 GCA_035653855.1 Acidothermaceae bacterium
CGTAGCTGACACCGACATCAAGTCGCGAGGTTGCGGTCGCAGGCAACATCCCGTAGTGAACGCCAACGGCAACCGAGCCTTCCGTCAGCAGCGTGGCACCTAAGTGACCGGACGCGAAGACCGCCACCACCCAGCGAGTGCCGATGCGCCGTTCCAGCACGGTGGCGACGATGCCAAGAACGAGCACGGCCAGAACAGCGTCGACGACGCCGTCGACCCAAAGCGCGCTGGTGGCGAGGACGACGATCGGATGCTTCGACAAGTGGTCGACGTCGGTACTCGAAAACCTCAAGACCGCATCATGATCACCGGAGTCGAGCACGCTGAGCACGATGCTGCCGGCGGCCAGCAGTGCGACGTAGACGACCGCGAACGGCGTTGTGCGCCAGGTCGGCAGCATCGGCAGCAACCGTCGGATCGCCGGGTTAAGGGCTCGGGGCGGCGCGAGCGTCGACACCGCCACCATCGCAACCTCCCCGATGCCGCGTACCACTTCGGAAAGAACAGTTCCTGCCCCTACAAGGCGGCAACTATGTCCAGCGCGACCGTCTTCCCGATCTGGACCCTCATCTTGGGGAAACCGACCGACAATTTCGCGTACATCGCGCTAGCGGCGGCCGCGCACCGTGGCGAGACGCTCGGCCCGCAGCGCGTCGATGTCTGCCTGGACCCACGGGAGCAACGGTGATCCGAGCGCCCACGAGAGCAGTAGATCGGCCAATTCAGGATTGCGGGCGAGGCCGGGACCGTGCAGGTAGGTGCCAAGAATGTGGTCCTGGACTGCACCCTCAAACGAGCCAGCAGCGTCGCCGGTGCCGTTCCCGACGCCGACCTCGACTCGGGCGAGTGGCTGGGCGTGGCGACCGAGATGGGTCGCTCCCGCGTGATTCTCGTAGCCGGTCAGCGGCTGCTCGAGCCCAGGCGTGCTCGGCACAGCGAGGAGTTCTCCTACCGCCCGCTTCGGCAGCCGATCGGTCGTCACGTCAAGCAGGTCGACACCTGGCTCGGGCACCCCGTCTGATCCAGGAAAGACCGAACCGAGCAGTTGGTAGCCGGCACACACGCCGAACACCACGGCTCCCCTCGCGGCAGCTCGGCCTAACCCTCCGTCGGCACGCAGCGCACGCGCAGCTGCGACCTGGGCGTCGTCCTCTCCGCCACCGAGCACGTACAGATCGGCGCCGTCGGGCACCGGCTCCCCGGCGTCCAACTCGATGGCTTCGACGTCGAAGCCGCGTGCCTTCGCGCGCATCGCGAGAACCCGCAGGTTGCCACCGTCACCGTAAGTACCGAGTAGCACCGGATAGATCGAAACGAGGCGAAGTCGCGACTCAGCGGCCATCGCCGGCACCTCCCCCGCGCCGCAGCAACTCGCGGAACGCGGTGTACGTACCGACCGCATCGAGAGTTGGCCGGCCTGGCAGTCCGGCATCGAATGGCAACCCGCCGGCAACCCAAGGATCGGCCACGGTCGTGTGCGACACATCGGCGTACATGAGCCGGACGGCGAGGTCGTGCCGCCGGTCGCCGGTCGCGATGACTTCGCGGTCGGTAAGCCGCTCGAACGGCACATCCCAAAGCCACGACGGGTCCTTGCCGTCGGCTGCGCGTGCATTGATCGCGATCACCACGGGCGCTGGCGAAGGTGCGAGCATGCCGAACATCTCCGACCAGCCGGCCGGGTTTTTCCCAAGCAACAACCGCACCTGACGGCCACCGAGCGACACGGTTTGGTACCGACCACCGACAGAGGCGATCGCGCGCATCGCGGGGAGCGAAAGCGACGGCGGCACACCGAGCAGGTCGGCGGCAACGACGGCCAGCGCCGCGTTCGCCTGATTGGCCGCGCCGGGCAACTGCAGGTCGAGTGGGTAGCGCGCGCCATCAGGGCCGACGAGTTCGCCCAACTCCACCGACCAGCTCACCGCGGGTCGCCGGAAGCCGCAGGCACAACTCCAGTGTCCGGCGCTGTCACGTTGCAGGATCGACCCACATGCGGGACACACGGCAGAGTCCGCGGTCCAACGCTGGCCCACCGATACCCAGGTAACGTCCGGGATCACACTCGCCGCCCACGCGACGTGCGGATCGTCAGCGTTGGCGATCGCCGAAAGTCCTTTGGTGGCAGCGAAAACGGTGCGCCAACGACGCGCGACCATCGCCACCTCACCGACCCGGTCGAGTTGGTCGCGGGTCAGGTTGCCCAGGACGAGCAACGGCTTTTCGGTCTGCGGCAGTAATCCAGGGAGGTAGGTCTCATCGGCCTCGAGTACGCCGAGTGCATCGGCCGGGACGCCGGCCGGCGGGCGAGCCAGCGCCGCGACGAGTCCGGCCGGCATGTTTGCACCCGACGCGTTCGTCACCACCGGCCCTGACGTGCGCAACGCGGCCGCGAGCAGTTTGGTGGTCGTGGTCTTGCCGTTCGTCGCAGAGACGAAGACGACGCGACGACCATTGACCAGCAGGCGAAATGCGTCGGGGCACGCGACCACCACGACGCGGCCACCGATGGCGACGCCGTCACCGCGGCCCAGGGATTTCGAAAGGCCGCCGGCAACGCGACCGAGACCAATCGCCGTCCGCAGTCGAAGGGAGCTCAGTTAACGGTCGCTTCGCTGTCGACGATTGCCGCCTTGTGGGCCTTGGCCTCTCGTCTTTGAATCCGAGCCGTGGTGTCGGCCATGGCATGCGTGACGCCGCCGAGGATCGTGCCGATCGCGACAACTCCGACGCCGATCCAGAACACCACAGGGTTCGCGGCGATCAAACCAATGCCCGCGACGAGGAAGCCGCCGCAGACGAAGAACACCACGACCCACGACACCGGCCGCGCAACGATGTGGCCGAAGTGCTCGTCGATACC
>DASRZB010000440.1:0-6696 GCA_035653855.1 Acidothermaceae bacterium
CGGCCTGATGAATAGCGTGTTCGGACTCGTTATTGGTGGCTCGGGGATCTAGGGTGCGCCCGTCGATCTGAGCCGTGGTGAGCTGGTCGGCGATCGGGTGCGGTTGGTGACACCCGCAGGCGCGAAAGTGAGCGAGCTCGCAAAGACGGCCGGCGAGGTCGTCGCGAGCTTCGGTTATACCGGACTTGCCGGCGCTGCGTTTCCCGCTGTCATCGTCGATGGGCACGCACGCAGCGCGAGCAACATCGACACCGGCTGGATCGGCACCGATGTGGCGGGCACGCTCTCGAACGCAACAAGCTGCGATGTGCGGGTACTGAATGATGCCGATGCTGCCGGCCTCGCGGAGATGCGCTACGGCGCCGGACGCGATGTCGGGGGCACGGTCGCGCTCTTGACGCTCGGTACGGGCATCGGTACTGCGCTCTTCCTCGACGGCAAGTTGATACCGAACGCCGAACTCGGGCATCTGGAGATCGACGGCCAGGACGCCGAGCTGAAGACGGCCGAGTCGGCGCGGGAACGCGAAGACCTGACCTGGGAGCACTGGGCGAGGAGGCTCTCAAAATATCTCCGCCATTTCGAGGCCCTGCTGTGGCCGGATTTGTTCATCATCGGCGGCGGCGTGAGTAGAAAGGCGGACAAATTCGTACCGCTGGTCGAGGGTGTTCGCACGAAACTCGTGGTCGCTCAGCTGCAAAACGGCGCCGGCATCATCGGCGCGGCCCTTTGGGCATCGGAGGCTTAAGCGCGGAGCGCGCAGGAGTAGGGCGGCGGGGCATCGCACACAAGGGGCGGTTGGCCGCCATCGCGGCCCGCGATAGTGGAGGATGGAGCCCATGCCCGACAACACCACGGCCGACTCGGCTCAGTCAGAGCTTTGGGCGGACGTCGACCACAGCGGCTACTACCCCGAGCTCATGGCCGATTCGCTGCGCGGCACGCTAGGTACCGAACAGGCGCTGGCCCACGTCGTCCATCAAGAGACGACGCTTGACGATGCGATGGGCATCCGGCGACACGTCACTGTTCTCGCGACGACGCCGACCCGGCTGATTGTGTGTCACACCGACGAGCATCCGGCGAGCGAGCTCACGCCCTACCCTCACGCGACGACCACTACCGAGGTCGTGCCGCTGTCGCGCGTTGCATCCGTTGCTCTGACGACCATGGTGGCCAATCCCGCCGAGTACCTGCCCGGCGCGTCATATCGCGAAGCCACTCTGGTCGTCGGTTGGGGTGCGATCAGTCACGTCGATCTCGAGCCTGCGACGTGTGGTGACGAGACCTGTGAAGCCGACCACGGCTACTCCGGCACGCTGACCGCCGACGACCTCTCCCTGCGGGTGAGCCAGGACGGCGATGGTGCCCCCGTAGTTACCCAGGCGATCAGGTTCGCGACCGTTTTGTCTGAGGCGGCCGCGCGGGCGCGGGCCTGACTGGTGACTGCGGTTCATCCGGGCACGGTGCCGATTCCTCGGTACGGGTCCGCATCCCTCGCCGATCTGGTGCCATCAGTACTTTCCTCACTCGGTACTCCTACGTTTACCGGTGTGCTTTCGCTGCCGCCGGCGATGGCTGCGTGCATCCTGCTCGTCGACGGTCTCGGCGCCGAACTGATTCGGGCGCATGCAGACGATGCGCCGCTGCTGCATGCCGCACTCACGGGTGACGCCGGCCGCGACCTGACGTCGGGGTTCCCGTCGACGACTGCCGTCAGTATCGGATCGATCGGTACCGGCCTGCCGCCGGGCGCGCACGGCATTCTCGGTTACCAGGTCGCCATTCCTGGCACCACCAGGCTGATGAACTCGTTGCGCTGGGACGCCGAGGTTGATCCGCTCAGCTGGCAACCGCTGCCGACCGCGTTCGAGCGTGCGGCGGCGGCCGGCACGACGGTGGTCGAGGTGGCCAAGCGCGAATTTGAGGGCGGCGGTCTCGATAGGGCTGTGTTGCGCGCCCCTTCTTTTGTCGGCTCCGACACATTCGGTGAAATCGCGGCCGGTGCGCTTGCGCAACTCGGTGCGGCCGTCGCGGCACGGCGTCCCGGTCTGGTCTATGCGTATGTCTCTGACCTCGACTGGACAGGGCACGGTCACGGTGTCGGCTCGCTCGCGTGGCGGCTGCAACTGCAGCTCATCGATCGGTTGGTGCAGCAGATTGTCGACCGGCTACCTGCGGGTAGCCAGCTTTATGTGACCGCCGATCACGGCATGGTCGACGTCCCACCGGCTCGCCGCGTCGACGTCGACACCGAGCCGAGCCTCCTCGACGGCGTGCAGTTGATGGGTGGCGAGCCTCGAGCCAGGTATCTCTACCTGCGCGAGGGCGCACTCGATGACGTTCTCGCGAGGTGGTGTGAATGCCTGGGTGACGGAGCCGTCGTGTGCACCCGTGATGAGGCGATCGAGGCCGGCTGGTTCGGTCCGGTCACTGATCGATATCGCGCGAGGATCGGCGACGTTATCGTCGCGGCGCTTGCCGACATCGCCGTCGTCGACTCACGCCGGCACCCGCGCGAAGCACGTCTGCTCGGCCACCACGGATCGGTGACTGCGGCCGAGCAGCTCGTGCCGCTGCTCACGTTCGGGAACGGGTGACGCATGACCCTGCGCTCGGAGTTGCTCGTTGACGTGCCGACCTTGGCGTCAGAGCTGGCCGGTGATCTGCCACCGGCCATGATCGACGTCCGATGGAGTCTCGCGGGGCCGCCAGGGATCGAGGCCTACCGCGCCGGCCATCTTCCGGGCGCGTGGTTCGCCGATCTCGACACTGAACTAGCCGGACGACGTGAGGCTGGCGGTCGTCATCCGCTTCCCGAACCGGCGGAGTTCGAAGGGGTCATGCGACGCTTCGGCGTCAGCGACGACACCGCAATTGTCGTGTACGACGCGGCCGATGGCGTGCCGGCCGCGCGGGCGTGGTGGGACATCCGCTACTTCGGCCACGAGAACGTTCGGATCCTCGACGGCGGGTACGCAGCCTGGGTTGCTGCCGGACTGCCCGTGAACACGCAGGAGCCGGTGGTCGTGCCCGGCGATTTCGTAGCCCGCCCCGGTGGCCTGCCCGTGCTCGACGCCGACTCCGCAGCGCGGCTGGCGACCGAGGGTGTGCTGATCGACGTCCGGGTTCCCGAACGCTTTCGCGGTGAGGTCGAGCCGATCGATCCCATCGCGGGGCACATTCCCGGCGCCGTCAACCTGCCGACGACCGGCAATGTCGGGGCTGCGGGCAAGTTTCTTGATGATGAGACGTTGGCGACCCGTTTCGGGTCACTTGGTGCTGGCGACGGGGAGCCGGTCGGCGCCTACTGCGGCAGCGGTGTGAACGCTGCGCACACAGTGTTCGCGATGACCCTCGCCGGCCTTCCGACACCGGCTCTGTACGTCGGCTCGTGGTCGGACTGGATTGCGGACGGCACCCGCCCGATTGCCACTGGCGCGGACTGACGTTAGGCAGCGCCGAAGCAAACGAACCCGTCGACCTGCACCCGAGTCTGCGCTGTCGCAAGAGCGTGCGCGGGCGTCGCACCCGCGCATAGTTCATCATGCAGTTCAACCATCAGCGCCTCGGTGAGGTCATCGGCGACGGGGACCACGGACGCGATTAATGTGCTGGTACCTAAGGAAAAGACGGCGCCCACCAGGCCCATGAGTTCGTCTCCCGCATGTACAGCTGACAATCCCGAGTCGCAGGCCGAAAGCACGAGGCGACGTGGTCCGCGACGCATGCGCTCGAGGTCGTAGACCGTCAGCGGGCCGTCCGCGAGTTCGATCGCGGAGAACTGAGGGTTGTCGGCCCGAAAGCGGCCATGGGCGGCGATGTGCACGAGCTCTGCACCGTCGATGGCTTGCCGGACGACGTCGGCTGTTGCGTCGGCGCCGGTGAGTATCTGCGGCGCGTCGTAGAGCTTCGCGAGCGCTGCGACCTCAGGCTCCGCGTGTTCGAGATTCGGTCCTGCGACGAGCACCACGCGTCGGCGGGCTCGAGCGCGCGTCGGAGAATTTGCGCGCATCGCAGCTAACCAGGTGGTCGCCGACGGCGCAACAGAGACTGGTCGCCCGCGCAGCGACGGCAACGTCGGCCAGGGGAGCGCGTGCAGTTGACCCGTTGGTACAAGGACCACTTCACGGTCGCCGATGACATCGAGCACCGGTCGCATCAGCAAGGCGTCGAGGGATTCCGCAGCGTGCAGGAATCCGAGCCGCGCCGCCGCCAACGATGTTGCCGACCCATGCTTACGGGCCAGGCGGTGCAACGAAAATCGCAGCGACTCAAGCTCGCGCATCGCGTCGGGATACGACCCGAGCTCGTGCAACCGCAGCTTGCTGTCGACCAGCGTGACGGCGAGCATTGCATCGTCGACGCGCAGAATCTCGACGAATGCTCGTTCGCCGACCGCAGCACGCAATTCATCGACATCGAACTCGCGGACCGGAGCACGAGTGCCGCGGGCGTGACGTGACCGGTGGCGCACTGCTTCTTCCAGACGCAACTGCTCTGCGCGAAGTCCGCGCGAGTCTTCACCGTCGGCCGTCGTCTGCGCTAGCTCGGCGGTAACCCGGCGCAGATCGGCCAACTCGCCTGCGAGCCGCGCATCTGACGGCGGTCGCACCGGCCGACGTCGCAACGTGCCGGCCCGAAAGCGTTCGATCCATTCGAGGACAGCAACAGGCTTGCCCGACTCGACAGCCAACCGGACACCCTGTTCGGCCAGATCGGTGCCGAGCCCGGTCGCGTGCACCCGCAGGTCGGTCGCACCGAGTGACGCCGCATGGTCGTCGACCACCCGCAAGCCTGCCTTCAGCGCAGTTGTCGCGCCTCGGGTGTCACGCGACGCCAGACGCAGCATGGCCTCCGCGTACCACGCGGCCGCGCGCAAGTCGGCGGGTCCGCGTCTGCGGGCCTGTGCTGCCCGCGCCAAGTCGGTGCGCGCCGACGCAAGATGGCCAGCTTCAAGCTCGATGCGTCCGGCGACGACGAGGCAATGCAGCGCCGCGACCTGCCACCCCGCCGTCCACAATTTCGCATACGCATCTCGAGCCGCTCGCGACAAGGCGGTGGTGCGTTCACCGCTTGCCCACCTGGCACGGATCACCAACTGCTGCGCGAGCAATGCCCATCGCGCTCGACCTTGTGCTCGAAACTCGGTGCGCGCACGTTCCGCGGACGCGCGAGCGACCTCAGCCTCGCCTTCCATCAATGCAGCTTGCGCGAGCAGGAGGTGCCACTCGGCGAGGTCGACCGCGAACCCGGCGCGTTCAACATCGTCGACGCGTTGTTCTAGCGACTCGCGTGCCTCTCCTGGCATCCCGGCGACCAGTAAAGCTTCGGCACGGTCGTGCGTTGCAACAAGTCGGGGTGCGTTGCCTGCTCCCTCAAGTGCTTCGGCGAATAGGCGGAGGGCGGCCGGAATGTCTCCGCCACGGACCTTGAGGAAGCCGAGGTTCGCGGACAAGACGACGACCCGGTCGTGCAGACCGTGTGTGCGCGCCAGTGCGATGCCGCTCTGAAGATCGCGCTCGGCGGCTCCCAGTCGTCCGAGGTAGGCGAGGAGATTACTGCGGTTGATGTAGAGCAAGCACTGGAAGTGGATGTCGTTCGCCGCCCGCAACAGGGGAAGCGCGCGGGCAAAATTCGACATCGCCTCCTCCGAGCGGCCGGCCCGGGCGAGTATGAGCGCGCGTTGGGCCAGCAACGGCCCGGCATCCTTGCCTTTCAATACCTCCGCAGCTCGATCGCACTCGGCGAGCGCGGTCGATATCCGACCCACGTCGGCAAGTAACGCGGCGTACGTCATTCGTGCTTCCGCGAGGCACCGACCCAGGTGACGCCGCTCACCGAGGCGAACGGCCTCGCGCAGGATCTTGATCGACTCGTTCGGACCCGCGGACAGTCGGACGGTCAGTGCCAACGCGCGCATCGCCATTACCTGTGCGGTCGGATCACACTTTGCCTCTCCGATCAATCGTCGCGCGGTTGCTTCGGCGCGAGCGGGTGCAACCGGCACCTGCGCGTAGACGGCTTCGGCTCGGCGCTGCAGCTGCGTGAGCTCCAGCTGCTTGGTCACCGACATGGTGCGCAGCGTGTCAGATGGAGATCCAGCTCGTCACGATCGGCTGCTCGGCGCCCGTCCGAAGTATTGCGAGACTCACGCTGCCTGCTGGCACGCGATCGATGGCGAATCTGCCCAGTTCGTCAGCCGTTGTCTCTTGTGAGCCGCTCGACCAGCGGACCGTGATCTGCGCAGGACCCAAGGGAACTAGTTGTCCGGAAAGATGCCTCGTCGAGCCTGTTTGCGCGACCTCGACCTCGACCTCGACACCGACGCCTTCAAAGGTCAGCAGTCGGGGTGCGGATGTCGATCGCACGCCGGACGTGGCCATCGCCGAGTCGGCCGTCAGTTCAGCGAGCTCGGCGTCGATGGTCCGCCAGGTGTATGCGGCGCGGGCCGCATCGACGACGGCCTGCGGTACTGGGTCGGCGCGCTCGATCACGTTACGGAGCGTGGCGAACATCGGGTCGGTAGTTGGCTCCGACATCACGCGCCCCCTTCCCGCGTTCTTGTGTCGACCTGATGAGCCTGCAGGCGTTTCTTGAGATGGTCGAGGCACCGTGCCCGCGTCGGCCCGATGCTGCCAACGGGCATGCCGAGTGCTGCGGACACCTCGTCGTAGCTCGGTGGTGGCGAGGTCG
>DASRZB010000441.1:0-18358 GCA_035653855.1 Acidothermaceae bacterium
TTGCGGTGAGTGGGACGTTGTCGAAAAGCACCTGCTGCGCGCCGTCCGGATCGACGTATCGACCGAGTCGGTCGGCAAGCGCGCTCGCCTGCGACGGTTCGGCGGCCGCGACGACGACGAACTCGCCGGACCGAACCCTCAGTCCAGATGTCGTGTCGGTGAGGTCACCGTCTCGCGGCACGGCGACCGGGTGCGGAGGCTGCGGCAGCACCGGCTGCAGGGAGAGCACGCGCAGTATCCGCTTCGCCGCGACGAGCCCGCGGGTCCACTTGTCGGCGACTTCTGTGGCGATGCGCATCGGTGCAAGCAGGAACGCGGCGTATCCGTAGAACGACACGAGCTGGCCGACGGTGAGTTTGTGCTGGATCGCCAGCCGGGCGCCGAGCCAGGTGACGAGGACGACGAAAACCCCAGGCAGTAGCACTTCAGCAGCGTCGAGAATCGAGCCCACGGCCGCCACGGAAACGCCTTTTCGCCGAACGTCTTGCGATCGGGCTTGATAGCGCGCGAAGAATTCGCGCTCACCACCGACGCCGCGCAGCACGCGCAGGCCGGCAACCGTGTCGGCGCCGAAGTTCGTCAACTGGCCGACCGATGCGCGCAACTCCGTCTGGCGGTGGTGCAAGGGTCGCAAGACCGGTCCGATGAGCAGCATCAGAACCGGGACGCCGATCAGCACCACGAGTCCGAGCTCGACGGAGGTGCTCAGCATGATGATGGCCACGGCGATGAACGACACGATCGAGCCAGCGAGCCGGGCAGTGATGTCGAGGCAGTTGCCGATGTACCCGGCGTCCGTTGTGGCGCTGCTGACAATGTCGCCGAGTTGCACCCGCTGCGTCAACGAGGCACCGAGCCGCGCGGCCTGCCGGGTGAGGAGTTGCTCGACCCGAAACGTTCCGGTCAGCCAGTTCGCGACCGCGAATCGGTGCCGGCTGACGCCGGACGCAGCCTGCACGATGCCTACGCCGAGCAAGACCGCTGACCAGGTCAACAGGGCACCCGTGCTGTGACCGGTGATGCCCTTGTCGATGCCGCGACCGACGACAAACGGGACGGTGGCCTGGCCGCACATCCAGATGATGCCGAAGACCATGCCGCCCGTCAGCGTGGCCCGCTGCCCATTGACAACCCAGATCAAGAATCGCAAAGGCGAGCGGACATCGGGAACGCCGGGATCAGTCAGCGGGAGGACGCGCACGTGGACTCACGTTAACTGCCCGCGCCCTTCAGGGCACGTTTGTTTCGGACCGGTCTAAGCGGAGGCGAGGTCTGCGCTGCGGTTGACGGAGTCCTGGACGAGCAACTCGCCGCAGTAGCAGCGGAGCAGGACCTTCACGCCGGAGGGGGTGGACTCGATGTCCACCACGGACTCATAGCCAAGCAGGACGGTCGACCCATGGTTGTCGCAGTACGGAGTGAACATAGGTCCATCCTCCCTGACAAAACCGTGCAGGTCCATCTAGTATCCGCACATGACTATGTTCAGCAAAGACTTCACGATCGATCCGCGCCGCTTGCGGGTGCTGCGGGAGGTAGGGCTGCGGGGAACGGTCACGAGCGCCGCCACCGGCATGCACCTCACGCCGTCCGCCGTGTCGCAGCAAATCGCCGCGTTGTCGCGGGAACTGGGTGTCCCGTTGCTGGAGAAGACCGGGCGCGGCGTCAAGCTCACCGGGCAGGCGCAGGTGATCTTGAACCATGCCACCGTCGTCCAAGCCCAGTTCGAACGCGCGAGGGCCGACCTCGCCGCTTTCGCTGACGGCCGGACCGGACAGGTTTCGGTGGCCGGGTTCGCGACCGGCATCGCCGGGCTGATCGCGCCCGCGATGCGACAACTGCGCACAGCGCGGCCCGGTATCACCATGACGGTGGTCGAGATGGAGCCGCCGGACGTGTTCACCCGACTCGATCGCGGCGAGCTTGATGTCGTCGTCGCGGTCGATTTTCGCAAGGCACCGCCGCGCAACGACCCGCACTACCATCGGGTCGAACTGATGTCTGACGTACTCGACGCGATGCTGCCGGTCGATCACCGGCTTGCCCATCACAAGTCCATCGACCTGGTCGACCTTGCCAGCGACGTTTTCGTGACGGCGAGCCCCGGCACCTCGTGCTCTGAAGTGACGCTGGCAACCTGCGCAGCGGCCGGCTTCTCGCCCGATGTTCGCAACTACAGCACCGAGTGGGGCGCCGTTGCGGCACTGATCTCGGTGGGTGCTGGTGTCGGCCTGCTGCCTCGATTGGCGCAACCGCTGACGTGTCCGGGTGTGGTCGTGCGCCCGTTGCGCGGACCGAAGGCGGCTCGCAACATCTTCGCGGCCGTTCGGGCCGGCGCACAGGAGGATCCGGTGCTGGCGGCGACGCTTGAGGCGCTGGTCGACGTTGCTGCTGACGTGAGCAACTCATCGGCCGCCAACAGCCCGTCGTCCACTGTATGACGGCTGGATCCGGTGCACCACGCGGCGCGGACTCACGCACCCTGGCTGCCTTGGGCCTGGGCGGTTTCGTCGTCCTTGGGCTGCCCGACGGCATGTGGGGAACCGCGTGGCCCGCAATGCGGCACACCTTCCATCAACCGCTGGGCAGCCTCGGCCTGATCCTGATCTTCGCGACGATAGGCAATCTCGTCACCTCGTTGTCGACGGGCCGCACTCTGCGCCGTTTCGGTGTCGCTCGGCTGCTCATCGTCGCCGGTCTCATCGCGGCCACCGGCGCGTTGCTGATCGCAATCGCGTCGGTGTGGGCGATGGTGCTGATCGGTGCGCTGCTGGCCGGCATGGCGGCCGGCCTGCTCGACACCGGACTCAACACAGTCATCGCGTTGTCGGGCCGGCTGCGGTTGCTGAACATGCTGCATGGCGCGTATGGCGTCGGCTCCGCGATCGGCCCGCTAGTGGTGACCGCCGCAATCCTCATCACGTCGTGGCGACCCGCGTACTTCTTGTTGATTGCGTTGGAGTTGCTGCTCGCGTATGGCTGGTGGAGAACAAGTTCACATTGGACGCCGGAGGTGGCGGACGACGACGCAGTCGCAGCTGCTGACGCTGCGCCTGAGGACGGGCCGACAAGGCACGTCGGACTGCTTGTTGGTCTTGGGGTCGGGGCGTTCTTCTTCTACACCGGCCTCGAGGTCACCGCTGGGCAATGGGCGGCGAGCTTCTTTCGCGGACCGCTGGGTTTGTCGGCGGGCTCGGCCGGACCTGCTGTCTTTGCCTATTGGGGATCGCTGACGGCTGCCCGGTTCGGCATCGCCATTCCACGGAAGACGCCGAATCCGGTGGTGCTCGTGCGAGTCGGGTGCATCGGCGGCCTTGTCGCTTCGGCGCTCATCTGGTGGGCGCCTTCGACGGCGGTCGTCATTGTGGGATTCGCGCTGCTTGGCGCGGTGCTAGCGCCGGTATTTCCCGCGCTGGTGACGCTGACGCCGATACGGATCGGCCACGCTAGGGCACAGAACGCAATCGGCTGGCAGATCGCGGGTGCCAACGTTGGGGCCGCAGGTATATCGGCCTTCACCGGCATCATCTTGCAACACGAGGGGCTGCGTACGCTCGGCCCGTGTCTGGTCGTCATTGCCGTCGTGTTGATCGGCTGCAACGCGGCGCTGGAGTTGTTCAGCCGGCGTTGATCCAGACGGCGACGTGCATGGGCTGCGCGGATGCCCGCTGCCGACGTCCGCCCTCACCGGGTGCCTCCCTCTAGAATCAACGGACGATCCCCGAGGCCAGAGGCGGTTTGCGTGAGCGAGGCCGAAGGCCCCACGGTGCTGGTGGTCGACTTCGGGGCGCAGTACGCGCAACTGATCGCGCGACGGGTGCGCGAGGCCGATGTCTACAGCGAGATCGTCCCGCACACCATGCCGGTCTCGGAGATCGTCGCCCGGAAACCGGCCGCGGTGATCCTGTCGGGCGGCCCGGCGTCCGTCTATGCCGAGGGTGCGCCGTCGATCGACGCGTCGCTCTTCGACACCGGCATCCCGGTTTTTGGCATCTGCTACGGCTTTCAGGCGATGGCGCAGGCTCTGGGTGGCGTCGTCGAGCGCACCGGGCTGGCCGAGTTCGGCGGCACGAAAGTCACCGTCGTGCCTTCTTCTGAGGGGCTGCTCTTGCGCGATCTTCCCGCGCAGCAGTCGGTATGGATGTCGCACGGCGACTCGGTCACGTCGGCTCCTCCCGGCTTCACCGTGACGGCTGCTTCCGACGGTGCGCCGGTCGCGGCCTTCGAGGATCTGTCCCGGCGGCTGGCCGGCGTCCAGTTCCACCCGGAGGTGCGCCACACCGAGCACGGGCAGACGGTGCTGCGCCGATTCCTCCGCGAGGTCGCAAGCATCGAACCAAGTTGGACGACGGCGGGCATCGTTGCCGATCAAGTTGCGCGCATCCGTTCGCAGGTCGGTTCTGGCCGCGTGATTTGTGGGCTGTCGGGTGGCGTTGACTCGGCCGTTGCAGCAGCGTTGGTGCAACGTGCGGTGGGGGATCAGCTCACGTGCGTCTTCGTGGACCATGGCCTCTTGCGCAAGGGCGAGGCCGAGCAGGTTGAACGCGATTTCGTCGCGTCGACGGGTGTTCGGCTGCACGTCGTCGAGGCGTCTTCGGTGTTTCTCAGCGCACTTGCCGGGATCAGTGATCCCGAAACGAAGCGCAAGACTATTGGTCGCGAGTTCATTCGCGCGTTCGAGGCGGCGGCCCGTGAGATCAGTGCGTCGGCGCCCGTCGACTTTCTGGTGCAAGGGACGCTCTATCCGGACGTCGTGGAGTCGGGCGGCGGGAGCGGCACTGCGAATATCAAGTCACACCACAACGTCGGTGGGCTGCCCGACGATTTGCAGTTCGCTCTTGTCGAGCCGTTGCGGACGTTGTTCAAGGACGAAGTGCGCGCGGTTGGCGCCGAACTCGGGTTGCCGGAGTCTCTTGTGTGGCGACAGCCTTTTCCAGGCCCCGGTCTTGCGGTGCGCATCATCGGTGAGATCACCGCGGAGCGACTGGCGGTGTTGCGCGAAGCCGACGCGATCGCGCGCGAGGAACTCACGGCGGCAGGGCTAGATCGCGACATCTGGCAGTGTCCGGTCGTGCTGCTGGCCGACGTCCGATCCGTTGGCGTGCAGGGTGACGGACGTACCTATGGTCACCCGATCGTGTTGCGGCCGGTGTCGTCAGAAGACGCGATGACAGCCGATTGGTCGCGCGTCCCGTTCGACGTGCTTGCGCGGATCTCAACGCGCATCACCAACGAAGTACGCGAAGTCAACCGCGTCGTGCTCGACATCACCAGCAAGCCTCCCGGCACCATCGAGTGGGAGTAAGCCCGTCTGCTGTAACGAATTCAGAGGTCAAGGATGCGTCGCAATATGGATTCGATCTTGGCCAGGTGTGCGGCATCCAACAATGCGACCGGTCTGATCAAGCGGATCAGCTGACACCGCTCGGATCAGCTCACACTGTGCGTAGCTGACAACCGGCAGCACCCCGTCGAGTTCCACATGCGTGGGGTAGCCCCTACGTGTCCGTGTCACCGGCAGCACGATCGGAATCCCGTTTCGATTGAGCTCGCTGGGCGAGACGACGACGGCCGGTCGGCGAAATCCCGGATCGTGACCAATGGGCGTGCCAAAGTCGCAAAGGTAGAGCTGTCCGCGATTTACCACACGTCGTCCCATGTCTCCCCCGGCTCGAGCCCGTCGGTGAGACTGCCGCTGAGTTGCTCGACGTCTGACAATGCAGGCGACCCGGCATTTGTCGAGCCCATCGTCGTTGCTACGTCAGCCCAGAAGGCGGCGTTCTCCGCTGCATCCAGCGATTGCGCGATCGCGCCAGCGAGCGTTGTATTTCCCCGGCTCGCAAGAGCCGCGAGCCGGTTCCTCAACTCGACCGGAACCTTGATTGTGGTGGATGGCATACCGAAAACTATGCCTTTGAGGCTCCCAATCGGTATACCGCGTCACGACGATGTCAGCGCGGGCACGTCTCTCAATCCCAACACGCGGGCGGACGAGCCGGTCGGTCGAGCCCGACCGCCTTGAGTAACTCCCAGCGTTGCTGGGCGATCTGCCGATCCACGCCGGTCATCTCGACAATGTCGTTGAGGATGTGGTCCCACAGGGCGTCGGGGTCCTTCATTCCGGCTTCGACCGCCGCTGCGCAGAGCACCCCGGCCACCCAACCGGGACTTTGATCGTGCTCGATTGCCTCCGGAATCTTTGTGGCTACCTCTTTCGCGAGACACCACGTCCAGTCCGCAAAGGCACGGCCCCACAACGCTTTCGCGAGACTGCGTGCGTTCTCATCGAAGGGCAGTCGAGGAGCGTAGGTCGGGAGCCAGTGCTCGAAGGGATCCCGAGGATCACTAGCTTCAACGAGGCTAACTTCATCGACGTCAGATATGGGCTGCCGCTTCGCGCGCCGATTCGTCATACCGAGGACGGTTACACATCGCGGGATGCGATTGGGTTGCCGCGATCAACGTGTGAACATCGGCGAACGTGTGGATAGCCCCGTGTAGGCCGTGGCAGCAATAGCTGCATCTACACTGCGCGCAGACCTCGACCGAGGGGAGATGCGCCCGTGGGAGCACCGCTGACCGACGCGGCGATCCAGAAACTGCGCGAGATGATCATCGCCGGCCGTTACCCGTCCGGCGCGAAGCTGCCACCCGAAGCTGACCTCGCGGCGGAGCTGGGACTTTCTCGCAACACCACCCGCGAAGCGGTGCGGGCGCTCTCGACCGCGCGAGTGCTCGACGTCCGACGTGGCGATGGCACGTACGTGACCAGCCTGCGACCCGAACTGTTACTCGAGGGCATCGCCTTTGCAGTTGACCTCATGCACGAAGAGTCGTCACTGGAGTTGCTGCAAGTGCGGCGGATTCTCGAACCGGCCGCTACCGCGCTCGCGGCGTCGAACATCGACGCGCCTGCCCTGGGCAACCTCGAGAAGACGCTGATCCTCATGCAGGAGAACAGTTCGAATCTCGAAGAGTTGGTGAGACACGACGCTGACTTCCATGCCCTGGTAGCGGCGGCGTCGGGCAACCAGACATTGGCGTCGATGCTCAACGGCATCTCGAGTCGTACGTTCCGCGCGCGGGTGTGGCACGGCGTTATCGACAGCGAAGCGATCGCGCGCACGATCCTCGAACATCAGCGCATTCTCGATGCGTTGCGTGGGGGAGACGCCGAACTCGCGCGCGCGGCCGCGCTCTCGCACGTCTGCACCACCGAGGAGTTCATGCGGCGCATCCTCACCGACGGCGCCGAGTTGTCCACGAAGCCGCGATCGGGCAAGAAGGCCAAGCCCTAGATCGGCCTAGATCGGCCTAGATCGGCCTAGATCAGGGCCGGATTCGAGGGGTCATCGTGGCCCTTTACACGACCGGCCCGAAGCGACTATAAAGACGCAGACATCGGATGTTTGACGCGAGGTGAGCGGCTGGGGTAGCCCCAATCGCTCACGGCTCGAGGTAGACATCCGAACTCTTCGGCCATGGAGCGCAAATCGCATGCCGGTCTCTCGCGCAACGTCCGACAGGCCCACCGACGTAGGCCTTCCCGCCGTCAGCATTGCTGTTCTGGCCCTGCAGACATTGGATGCTTGGGTTGGCGTCCGGTGACCGAACGCATCACCGGGTTCGACGTGACCGACGTCCGGTTCCCGACCTCGCTTGAGCTCGACGGCTCGGATGCCATGAACCCCGACCCCGACTACTCGGCGGCTTATGTCGTCGTGCACACGGACGGCGGTCAGCAGGGCCACGGCTTCGCATTCACCATCGGGCGAGGGAATGAGGTCGAAGTCGCCGGCATCCGTGCAGTCGAGGAACTCGTGGTGGGACTCGACGTCGACGAAGTGCTCGGTGATCTCGGTAGCTTCTCGCGACGACTAGTCGGCGATAGCCCGCTGCGCTGGCTCGGCCCCGAAAAGGGCGTGATCCACATGGCGATCGGCGCCGTCGTCAACGCGATGTGGGACATGTACGCAACGCGCGAGGGCAAGCCGCTGTGGAAGGCGCTGGCCGACATGAGCCCGCAGCAAGTTGTCGATCTCGTCGACTTCCGCTACCTCACCGACGCGCTTGAGCCGGCTGAGGCGCTCGACATGCTCGAACGTGCGCGCGAGGGTGCGCCTGCGCGTGAGCAGCAATTGCTGATCGAAGGATTCCCGGCCTACTCGACGTCTGCGGGTTGGCTCGGCTACTCCGACGACAAGGTCGCCCGGTTGTGCAAGGACGCCGTCCAAGCCGGGTTCGACCATCTCAAGCTCAAGGTCGGCGGCAACATCGAGGACGACATACGGCGTTGTGAGTTGGTGCGCGCTCTGGTCGGTGACGACGTTCGGCTGTCGGTCGACGCCAACCAGAAGTGGGGGGTCGGCGAGGCGATCGAGAGTGTCGCTCGCTTGGCGCACACGAATCCTTGGTGGGTCGAAGAGCCGACGAGCCCCGACGATGTTCTCGGGCACGGGCAGATTGCGCGCGCGATTGCGCCCATCAAGGTGGCTGCAGGTGAGCATGTCGCGAATCGCATCATGTTCAAACAGCTGCTCGCCAGCGGCGCAATCGATGTCTGCCAAATCGATGCCACCAGAGTCGCCGGCGTCAACGAGAACGTCGCGATTCTCTTGTTAGCAGCCAAATTCGGGGTGCCGGTGTGCCCGCATGCGGGTGGAGTCGGTCTCTGTGAAGTCGTCCAGCATCTCGCGATGTTCGATTTCGTCGCGCTGAGCGGCTCGACGGAAAACAGATGGATCGAGTACGTCGATCACTTGCACGAACACTTCGTCGATCCCGTTCGGATCGACAACGGCCGCTACATCGCACCATACAGACCCGGCAGTAGCGCTCGGATGCTGCCAGAATCGATCGACGCATATCGCTTTCCCGACGGACGTGTCTGGCAACTCGGCCACGGCAGCTCGTGAACTGCAGCAACGCTCGCGAATTTTTCGGCGTTCAGCTGAACGCGGCCGGAGGTAGGCGCCGACCTGAAAGTGTCGGTGGTCGTGGGTAGCGTGCGGGGATGGAACTCGTTGATTCATCTTTTTCGGTAAGCCGTTCGCAGCCTGAGTTGTCGCTGGATGAGCTGGGTGCGCGCATCGTCGATGGATCGGGTCGACTCGCGGCGGCGACGTGCCGATGGTTGCTGTTGGTCGCGGAGTTCGACGCGCGCGACGGCAACCTGGCGTTCGGGTTGGCATCCACGGCCCAGTGGCTTTCCCACGCGTGCGGGATCGCGCACCGCACCGCGGTCGAGCATGTGCGGGTGGCCAGATCGCTTCGGCTGTTTCCGCGGCTGGCTGGGGAGATGGGTGCGGGCCGGTTGTCGTTTTCGCAGGTCCGCGCGATCAGCCGCCTCGCCCAGCCGGGTGAACAGGCACTGGTCGAGGACCTGATCCCGGCGGCCCAGCACGCCACGGTGGCCCAACTGGAGGTCGTGGTGCGCGGGCTGCGCACCGTCGACCACAACGAGCAGGCAACGGACCCCGGTGAATACCTCAAACAGTCCTGGACGGCGGACAGCCGCTGGCAGCTGTCCGCGCGGCTGGATCCGGAGCGTGGGGCGCTGGTGGGGGCGGCGATCGACGCGATCGTGGGCCGCGACGGCTGCAGTCCGGCGGAGGCTCTGTTCCAGCTCGCCGAGATCGGCCTCGCCACCATCGCCGACGGGAAGAACCCGTCGCGCGAGCTACGCGGTCACGAATGCGCCGCCGTGGTCATCCACCTGGACGCCGCGCGAGTGCCGCCACGTTCAGCTGAACGTGACCCGGATGCTGTGTCGTGCGAGCCGGGTGATGCGCCGATCGTTGCCCGGCCCTACGCGCGGATCGCCGGGGGGCCGGGTCTGTCCGACCGGGTCGTGCAACGGCTGCTCTGCGAGGGCCGCATTCGTACCGTGATCCACGACGCTGCGTCGAACGTGCTCGATGTTGGGCGATCCCATCGCCTGGTGACCGATCGCCAGTACCGCGCCTTACTGTTGCGGCAGCACGGCCAGTGCGCCCACCCGGGCTGTCCGAACACAAAGAACCTGCACGCCCACCATCGCATCCACTGGATCCACGGCGGCCGCACCGACCTGAACAACCTCCTGCTCTTGTGCGAACGCCACCACGTCGCCCATCACGCCGGAGCGTTCGAGATCCTCACCGACTGCGCCGGGAAATTCCGCTTCGTCAGCTCCGACGGCCGCAACCTCAGCGCACCCCTTCGACGCTCGGCGAGTCGAGACAGCAGGCTCCTTGAAGACGAACACGCAGACCTCGCGCCCGACGCCGCCACCGCCCGATGGGACGGACAACGGCTCGACCATCGCTACGCGATCAGCGTCCTAGCCCAACGCCGACAAGCCAGCTGACACTGCGGCAGCGCTGCGCTGCGAACCATCGAGTCGTTGCGGCATTTGGGGTCGACTTGCGTGCTCCTACGAACAATGACCGAGAGCGCGTGCGCGTATCTCGGCGGTGATTGCGTGCGTCCGAATCCACGTGTCCGGTAGTGGGCTTGTCAGGTCGGCAGGTACGCGGGACACGACCCGCGGGTAGTTTGATGGGTCATGAAGAAGAACATCGGATTCTTGTCGTTCGGCCACTGGACGCCGTCGCCCCACTCGCAGACTCGCTCGGCCTCAGACGCGCTGCTGCAGTCCATTGACCTTGCAGTCGCCGCCGAAGAACTTGGCGCGGATGGGGCGTACTACCGAGTGCACCACTTCGCCAATCAGCTTGCCTCGCCCTTCCCGCTACTCGCGGCAGTTGGCGCCAGAACACACAGGATCGAGATCGGCACTGCCGTCATCGACATGCGTTACGAGAACCCCTACTACATGGCCGAGGACGCTGGCGCTGCAGACCTCATCGCGGCCGGACGACTCCAGCTCGGGATCAGCCGTGGCTCGCCCGAGCAGGTTGTCGACGGCTTCCGTTACTTCGGCTACGTCCCTGCGGAGGGCACCGACGCCGCCGATATGGCGCGCGAACACACCCGCGTGTTCCTCGACCTATTGCGCGGGGAGGGGTTCGCGGAGCCGAACCCGCGGCCGATGTTCGCGAACCCACCCGGCCTGCTTCGCGTCGAGCCGCATTCTGACGGCTTGCGCGAGCGGATCTGGTGGGGTGCCGGAACCCGGAAGACCGCCGAGTGGACCGCCGAGCAGGGCATGAACCTGATGAGCTCGACCCTTCTGAGCGAAGACACCGGGGTGCCGTTCCATCAGCTGCAGGCCGAGCAGATCGATCGGTTCCGCACAGCCTGGACCAACGCTGGCCACGAGCGTGCACCCCGCGTGTCCGTGAGCCGCAGTATCTTCCCGATCGTCAACGACCTCGACCGCGCGTATTTCGGCCGCGAAGGCAACTCCGAGGATCAAGTTGGCTACCTCGACGGTGGTAAGGCGCGCTTCGGCAAGACCTACGCCGGCGAGCCCGACCGGCTCGTCGATCAACTCGCCGAGGATGAGGCGATTGCTGCCGCCGACACGCTGCTGCTGACTATCCCGAACCAGCTGGGTGTCGACTACTGCGCGCATGTTCTCGACACGCTGCTGCGCTATGTCGCGCCGGAGCTCGGCTGGCGGTGACGATGCGACTGCCGGTGACGATGCGACTGCCGGTGATCGTTCGCGTCGCGCGCTGAAATCTAGCGCGATACTGCGGTGTGCTTGAACTCGTTCAGGTCGGTCCAGCCCACGAGATCGACGGCCCGCTCGATGGTGGAGATGGACGTCGCGGGGTCCGCGCCGTCTGTTGCCCGGTGCATGAACCGGATGAAGACAGCCTGGTCATCGACGATGAACGTCGGCACGCCCCACACCTCGTGCGACTGCGCGAAGCCCTCGTGCTCGGCGCGCACGGTCGCAAGTGCAGAGCCGTCGTCGATGCGAGCAAACACCTGGTCGACGGGTACGTCGTGACGCTTGAGAATGTCTCTCACGACGTCGGCGTCTTCGAGGTGCAGCGCGTCATCGTGGCGGGCGGCGAACAGTGCACGATGGACGGTGGGGAAGAGTTCGGGGAACTCGTCGCGGACGACGACGCCGGCCTGCAATGCGATGATGCCGGTGTCTTGCTCAGGCCTTTCCCAGACGCTCGGAGCGCCTTCGGCGACGTGCACTTGGCCTAGCGAGAATGCTAGGAATCTGACGTCCCAATCGGCGCCGGCAGCGAGGCCGGTGAGTATGTGCTCATGTGCATTCCGGGCGAAGGGGCAGCGGTAATCCCAGGTCACAGCGAATCTTTGTGTCATGTCAACGCCAACCGCTCGGCCGCGATGCTGTATTCCTGATCAGCTCACCATGGAATGATCATCTTCGTGCGTGCGTAGGCAAGATCACGATCAGCAAGGTCGCGATCGGGCCAAGCACAATCGACAGCAAGAACCAGATGAGCCCACTGCGCCCCTTGCCCTGAGCAAGCCCGGCGTTGATCAACGTCAGCGTGCTCCAGCCCACGACGTATCCGTGCCACCACATGTGGGCAGCCTAACCGCGACGAGCCACTGCGGCGCTACTAGCGCTCGGCTGCCACGGGCGGCCACGGGTCGCCCCATCGTGCGTTCCTAGCCGCCCGGTAGAGCTCCTGGCTCTTGCTGATCCGCTCGTCCGTGGCGGTTCCCGACGATGTGCACAGCTCGAAAGCCACGAGACCTTTGCGCACCTGCGGGTGCCGCAGTATCCGCGAGGCCGGCCGCTGCGCCGGCTCGCGGGTCGCCGCGACGTAGGAGTACTTCTCGTCTTCATAGGACAGTTCGCCCGCCTTCACCGAACGGTGCATACGTGACCGGTCGAGTCGCTGCGCGAAGTGACACCAGTCGCCGCGCTCCAGCATCGGACACGTGAACTCGTGAGGACATGGCGCGACGATCGTGAAGCCAGCGTCGATGAGGGCGGTGCGGGCTCGGATGATTCGCGCGAATCCCGCGGGCGTTCCGGGCTCGATGACAATCACCGTCGGAGCGGACGTCATCAGCAGGCCAACCAGCGCCGCCTGCTGCTGTTCTGTGAGCTCGCCCAATACGTAAGCGGTCGTCGCGACGTCGGCATGACCGGCGTCCGCCTCGATTGTCGTAAGGCACCATTGTTGCCATGCTGCGCTGTCCAACAAGGCGGAGGACGACCGATGCATGAGGCGTGAACCGAGCTCGATCGCAGCAGCCGATTGCTCAAGCAAAGTCACACCACGAAGCGTCGGCCACACATCGGCGGCCGCCCAAGCAACCGAACCGGTTCCCGCGCCGAAGTCAACAAGCGTGTGCGGTTGAAAATCCTGGACGCCGAACTGCAGCTGTTGCAGCGCGGCCCGAACAACGGCGTACGTCGCAGGCATTCGGTAGGCGGCATAGGCGAGCACGTCGCCGGCGCTGGCGAGGATCGGGGTGACCGGAGTTGTGCCCGACCGGTAGGTGTCAATGAGGCGTTCGACGCCGGCAGTAAGTGACGCTGCCGTCGTCCCCGCTAGTGCATCGTCGATGCACTCGCGCAGGCTCGAAGGCATGGCTCGACCCTATTGCTATCGTTCGCAAACACACCCGGAGCAGCGAAGAGGAGAGACCTGTGGCGATCGCAGCTGACCAGCCGATTCGGTGGGGAATCATCGGGACCGGCGGTATTGCCGCCACCTTCGCGGATGACCTGAAGTTGCTGCCGGACGCCGAGGTGGTTGCGGTCGGGTCGCGCAGCCAGGAGTCGGCCGACGCCTTCGGCGACCGGTTCGCTATCCCGAAGCGCCACGCTACTTACGAGGCGCTTGCCGAGGATCCCGACATCGACGCGGTGTACGTCGCGACTCCGCATCCGTGGCATCGGGACGGCGGGATGCTGGGCATCAACGCCGGCAAAGCAGTGCTGATCGAGAAGCCGTTCACGATCAACGCGGGTGAGGCGCGCGAGCTGATCGACGCAGCGCACGCTCGCGGCACGTTCCTGATGGAAGCGATGTGGACGAGGTTCCTGCCACACGTTGTGCGCATTCGCGAACTGATCACCGAGGGCCGGCTCGGGGACATCCGCTCGGTGATCGCCGACCACGGCCAGTGGTTTGTCGAGGACCCCGACTTCCGACTGTTCGCACCTGTGCTCGGCGGCGGCGCGTTGCTCGATCTCGGCATCTATCCGATCTCGTTCGCATCGATGATTTTCGGCAAGCCGCGCACGATCACCGCTGTCAGCGACCCCGCCTTCACCGGCGTCGACGCGCAGACCACCGTCGTGCTGCAGTACGAAGGTGGTCGGCAGTCAGTCGCATTCACGACACTGGAAACGCTTAGCGCAAACCAGGCCGCGATTAACGGGACAGACGCGCGCATTGAAGTCGACGGCGTTTTCTACGCGCCGACCTCGTTCCGCCTGATCACCCGCGAACGCGAGGTCGAACACTTCAACATCGAGCATGAGGGCCACGGGTTGCGGCATCAAGCTGCAGAGGTTGGCCGCTGCCTGCGAGCCGGGCTTACCGAGAGCCCGATCCTGACGCTGGCCGAGACGCTCTCGATCATGGAGACGATGGATGAGGTTCGTCGTCAGATTGGTCTGCGCTATCCGTCGGAGTAGCAGCCATCGGAGTAGCTGCGGTATCTGACATCCGGTGGGCTCGCACCAAGGTGCCCGCGAGTCCGGCGACGCCGAGTCCGATGAGCAGCATGGGCACGACCCAGCGCAACTCGAGGCTTCGGTGAGTGATCTCGCCGCCGAGGTAGGCCAACGCGATGGCGCAGAAGGTGACGCCGGCAATCAGCGAGGTCCAGTCGGGCTCGTGGCGCTTCATGATGTGATCTTCCATTTCACTGGGTCACCCCTGCGCTTCCTGCGGCTGGTGGAGTTGGCGCCGTCGGTACGGCCGGTACCACTGGTGCGGGGAGGGGTGGAACCTCTCGATCGACGTACACCCTGCCCAGCCCGACGCGCAGGTCAAGGTCGATCTCACCGGCGACCGCTGTCCCGATCGCGGGCAGCGCGAGCGTGCGGTCGACGTGGCTTCCCCCGTTGTTGTCGCCGTTCACGTTCACGTCTCCAGATCCGGCGCGGCCGTGAACGACGAGCCTGACGTTCGGCGGCACTCGGACGTCCACTTCCCCGATGCCGACGCTCGAGGTCACCTGAACCTTCTTCCCGGCGAGATTGAGACCGGTGAGATCGATCGTCTGGTGCCCGATCGCGAGGCGATACGTCGGCGGGATGTCGGCCGTAGACGTCGGTGAGTAAGTGCGGTTGCCCATACCGCCTCGCAACGGGACGTCGACCGAAGCCGCGAGAGCAACTGCGATCGCGAGGACGGCGCCGAGCGCGATGAGCACGCGGGCCCGGCCGATCCACGTCCCGACGACGAGTGCGAGGCCGACGATGAGTAACGACGTCGCGAAAATCGCCTGCGCGCTGAGATCGATCGCATGCGATGCGTTGAGCGCGAACAGCACGCCAACAATGACGATGCCCACGCTTACGGCAATCGGCCCGAGGAACGACGGCGGGCGTGGTGGCTTCGGAGGTGGTGGGACGTAGCCAGGCGGCGGCGTATAGACCGGGCGGGACGGCGAGAAGCCGGCCGGTGGTCCCAACGGCGCCGTGTAGTGCGGGGCGCTGTACTGCGGCGGGCTGTACTGGGGTGAGCTGTACTGCGGCGGGCTGTACTGGGGTGAGCTGTAGCCGGGAGCTGGGTAGGCCGCTGCCTCGGCGGGGGGCTGCGGCGTCGTCCCATAGGGAGGTGGCGGAAATGCAGCGGCGGCCGGCGGCACGCCTCGCGACCGACTGGTCAGCGCGACGACCGCGACGACGGCGACGACGATGAGCAAGACCTCGAACCGCCCCCGCCGGTGGTACGCGACCTCGGTCACGGTGATGACGCCGATGACACCCACGATGATGGCCGCGATGATCGGCGCCGGCGACGGGCGGCCTTGGAACAGCCGGTGCAGTTCCGAGACGTCGGTGCCGTCCTCGGGTATCAGCAGCCAGCCCAGGGCGTACAGGAGCAGGCCGACGCCGCCGAAGATTGCGAGCGCGGCCAGCACGATGCGAAAGATGATCGGGTCGATGCCGACGTAGCGGCCGAGACCCCCGCAGACTCCACCGATCATCCGGTCGTCGCGGCTGCGCCGAAGCTGGCGCACATCGAAACGGCCGGGCGCCGGACCGCCGGGGTTGCTGCCCGACGGCGTGCCTGCAGGATTGGAAAAGTCTTGGCTCATATCGATGATCTTGGCGGCTCGCCCACGCCGCGCCCATCGGGAACTACCCTGACTCGACCCTGAGTTTGTGCTGGTGACCGCACCGGTTTGGCCGCGACGTGTGACGATCGTAGGGTGCCACCGAAACTGACCCGCGCCAACCACGGCCAAATGGTCGCCGGCGTCGCCCGCGGTCTCGCCGACCACCTGCGCGTCAACGTGCTCGTGGTCCGGATCGCCTTCATCGTGTTGACCTTCGCTGCAGGCGCTGGCCTGGCGATGTATGCCGCGTTCTGGGTCTTCGTTCCGGTGGCGCCCGCAACCGCCGGTCAGCCGCCGAACCGGGCGAGTCGACTCGACGGGCGTGGCCAGTACGTGGCGATCGGTGCACTCACGATCGGGGGCGTCCTCGCCGTCCAATCTCTTGGTCTTGGTCTGCCGGCCGAACTCATGTGGCCACTCGCGCTGACCGGATTCGGCGCCGCAGTCTTGTGGTGGCAGGCCGACGAGTCGCAGCGCACCCGCTGGCGCAAGGCGGCGGTCGGTGGCGCGCGGCCGCCCGCCGTGGCGAGCGCGATCGGCGGCGCGTGTCTCGTCATCGCGGGTGCCGCCACGTTCCTCGCGTACCACGGACAGTTGAATGAGATCCGCAATGGACTGCTCGCGGCGATCGTGATGGTCGCGGGCGTCGCCGTCATCACCGGCCCTTGGTGGCTCGGCACGATGCGTGAACTGTCCGCGGAGCGGCGAGCCCGGATCCGGGAGCAGGAGCGTGCCGAACTCGCGGCGCATCTCCACGACTCGGTACTGCACACGCTCGCGCTTATCCAGCGCCACGTCGATGATCCGCGCGAAGTGCAGCGACTGGTTCGCGGCCAGGAACGCGAGCTGCGGACGTGGCTGTATCGCCGTCCACCCGACCAGCAACTCGACTTCGGCCAGGCCCTCGAGGCAGTCGTGGCAGAAGTCGAGGACGACCACGGCGTCCCGATCGAACTTGTTGTCGTCGGTGAGCGCCGCATTGACGAAGCGTTGTCGGCGACGTTGCAGGCCGCGCGCGAGGCCATGATCAACGCGGCGAAACACGCAGGGACGGCGACTATTTCCGTCTATGCCGAGATCGAACCCGCGAAGGTGACCGTGTTCGTGCGCGATCGCGGCCGCGGCTTCGACCCTGACGCGGTGCCGTCGGATCGGCTCGGAGTGAAGGAGTCGATCGTCGGGCGTATGGAGCGGCACGGCGGGCATGCGGTCGTGCGCACCGCGCCCGGTGTCGGCACCGAGGTTCGGCTCGAGATGTCGTCGGCGATGGCCCGCGCATGAGCATGCGCCCGATCGTGAAGATTCGCGTCGTGATCGTCGACGACCACCGGTTGTTCCGTGCGGGTGTGCGAGCCGAGCTCGGCGACGGTATCGAGGTTGTGGGTGAGGCCGAAGATGTCGCCAGCGCGGTCGCGAGCATCGCCGCGACCGCACCCGACGTCGTCCTGCTCGATGTGCATTTGCCTGGCGGCGGCGGTGTCGAGGTTTTGCGACAGGTGTTGCCCGCAGCGACTACCGGGCCCGACGTCCGCTTTCTCGCTGTGTCGGTGTCAGATGCGGCGGACGATGTGATCGGCACGATTCGGGCTGGCGCCCGGGGCTACGTCACCAAGACGATTTCCGGCGACGACCTGGCGGACGCAGTGACCAGGGTTGCGGCCGGCGACGCCGTGTTCTCGCCGCGACTTGCTGGCTTCGTGCTCGACGCATTCGCCGCAACCGATGCGCCGGCGATCGATCCCGAACTCGACGCGCTGACCCAGCGCGAGCGCGAGGTGTTGCGGCTCATCGCCCGCGGCTATGCCTACAAGGAGATTGCGAAGGAACTGTTCATCTCGGTGAAGACGGTCGAGACCCACGTGTCGAGCGTCTTGCGCAAGCTGCAGTTGTCGAACCGGCATGAGCTCACCCGGTGGGCGACCGACCGCCGTCTGGTTTGAGCCGATGGGTCATCCGGTCGCCGACGTTGCGGCGTTTTTGAACGGAACCTGGGTCGTCGACCGCGACATCGTCGACTCGTTGAGCGGTGCTGCCGGGACGTTTCGCGGCACTGCCGCATTCGACCGTGACGGTGACACGTGGAGCTGGATCGAGGCGGGGGAGTTGCAGTGGGCAGCCGGCCCGCACCGGGCCCCAGTGATGCAGAAGGCCGGACGGCGTCTGCTCG
>DASRZB010000442.1:0-6168 GCA_035653855.1 Acidothermaceae bacterium
AATCCAGCGATTCGTCGGCCGCGCTTGCCACGGGGAGGTCCTCCTGAGATATGGGCGTGCCATCAAAATCCGCGCTGGCTTCAGCGTTTTCGGGGGCAGCGCCGTTGGAGACCGAGCCGGGCTCGGTCACCGTGGGCTACCCGGCCGTTGCGGCCTCGTCCCTGTCCGCTTGCTGCGCGGCGGGCGAGTGGTCTGCTGCCGCCTGATCTGCACGGTCGGCGGTGGCGCGGGGGGTGGGGTCGGTCCGCGCTTCTTCGCACCACCGTTCGGGGTATCGCCCGGCGGCGCTCCCTTAGGTAGGGCGGGCGCCGACGGTGCGCCGCCCGGTGCGATGTGTGGCATCGCCTTAATAACGAAGTGCTGCTGACCCAACGACCAGACGTTTGTCGTGACCCAGTAGATGAGCACGCCCATCTGGAAGTTCAAGCCGAACAGGGCAAACATCGGTGGCAAGACGTACAGCATGATGCGCTGCTGCGACGGCATCGCGGTGCCGCTCGCGGCGTTGCGCGCGATCAACTGGCGCTGGGTCAAGAACGTCGTCGACGCCATGACGATGATGGCGATGACAGTGACGATCCGTACGGTCGACGGATCTGCACCGAACGCGAGTGCCTTGGACGCTGTCTTGAAGCCGAGTGCGAGGGGTACGCCGAAAACCTTGGCGTGACCGGCCGTGCAGAGCGTGTCGGGAGACCAGCCGTACTTCGCGGAACCGAAACCCTTCGGCTTGGTCTGCAGATAAGCCGTGCATGCCGCGACGCCCTTGCTCGTAGCGCCAGCCTGGCCGCCATGCTCGGCGATGTAGCGCAGAACGTGGAAAAGTGCATAGAACACAGGCATTTGCAGGAGGAGGGGAAGGCAACCCATCAACGGGTTGGCGTTGTGTTCCTTGTAAAGCGCCATGACCTCCTGGTTCATGCGCTCGCGATCTTTCTTGTACTTGGTCTGCAGTTCCTTGACCTTCGGCGCCAGCTCCGACATCGCGCGCTGCGTCTTGATCTGCTTGACGAAGATCGGGAAAAGCAGGATGCGCACGAGCACGGTCAGGAAGAACAGCGACAAGCCCCAAGTCACGCCACTCGTCTTGCCGAACAGCGGCGTCAGCACCGAGTGGATCGCCAGGATCACCTTGGTGACGACGACGTACAGCGGATTCAGGACGTGTGGCACCGGGTGGCTCCTGGCTTGATCACGGAGGATGAAGGCGCAACGACGGCGGTGGATCTCGCCGGTGGAACGGGATCAACACCGCCCGGGTTCCAGGGGTGGCAGCGCGCAATTCTGCGGGCTGCGAGCCAAAGCCCTCGAATCGCTCCATGAGTCTGTAGTGCAGTCACGGCGTACGCACTACAGCTCGGCGCGAAACGGCATCGCTGGCCAAGGAACGGACTGATGAACCGGCGATAACCCTCGATCGGGACGACGAGAAGCTGGGCCAGCGGCGAAGGCGCGCCTCGTGTCATCGACCCTCACCCCGCGCTGTGCGGGCCTGCCTTGGCCGGGGGTGGGGCAACTGGCCGGCAAGACTGCGCGCGAGCGCCGCGTCGAGATCGGCTGCGAGTTCGCGTGCGGATGACCCGGCTGCCGCCGGCAAGGCACGAACGACTAGCCGCGCGCCAGCCGGTAGCTCGGCAAGCCGGTCGGCACTGAGATGTTGAAGCTGTCGGCGTACCCGATTACGCACCACCGCACCGCCAACCTGGCGTCCGACCACGAAGCCAGCTCGCGGTCCGGCAAGCGTGCGGTCCGCATGCTCGGCGAGGCCGGGCTCGATGTGAAGATCGGGAAGCGCGAGATGGACGACGAGCCGCGGCCGAGCCGCCCGCCGACCCGACCGCATGGTGGCGGCGAAGTCGGAGCGCTGGCGCAGCCGGGACGCGGCCGGAAGCACGGGAATTCGCGATTCCGGGCGACGTCAGGCCGAAAGGCCCTGACGGCCCTTCCGACGGCGAGCGGCGAGGATGGCACGACCGGCGCGAGTGCGCATGCGCAGCCGAAAGCCGTGGGTCTTTGCGCGCCGGCGGTTGTTCGGCTGGAACGTGCGCTTGCTCACTCGAGGGCTCCAAGAAAAGGTCCAGTACGGCCGGGTGTCAAAAGTGTGCGCGCCGCAGGTCAGAAGGAACTCCTACGGTACGGGGCCACCGCCGACACGGTCAAACCTGCCCCGCCCCGTCAGGAAGCGGGTCCGACCCAGTTGACAACGCATTCGTCACAGTGGACACAGGCAAGTGAAGTGAGTAGAGCGAACTGTGGAGAACGCCTTGAAGCACAAGGCGACACGCTGTTAGCGTCCCACGGGCCGGACCTCATTGAGGTGAACCGACGATCTTCAGACATGATGCAGTGCAGCGAACAGACACCGTGGTGCTGAAACACCGTGGTGCTGAAACACCGGCTCTGAAACACCGTCCTGCGTACACAGGTTGTGGACGACAGTGTGGACGAACGACCTCTTGACAACGACGAATACCCGCAATAGTGCACAAATCCACCGCGAGACTGCTGGATAAGGCCGGCCTGAGAGGGGTGCGCGTGTCCGCCCCATATGAGAACGGCACGCAAGAAACCGGCGCTGAGCTGGCTGCATTGTGGGCTCGCACCCTCGAACGCCTCGCCGGTCAAAGCGAGGTGACACCCCAGTTCCAAGCATGGCTGTCGCTGACCCGGCCGATCGCCTTGGTCGAAGACACGGCTGTCCTGGCCGCGCCGCACGAGTTCGCCAAGGACGTTCTTGAGAGCCGGTTGCGGCCCGCGCTGACGGCAGCCCTCGCCGCCGAGATCGGCCGCGATGTGCGGGTGGCCGTGACGGTCGAGGCCCTGACCTCCGAACCGGTGGGCGTCGAGCCGGACGCCACGGCAAACGACCGCCGGTCGGACTCCCCTCATGGCGGGTCGAACGCGGGTAGCAGTGGCACCCATGGCATCAATGGCGCCGATGGAAATGCGGGTGCCGGGACCACGCGGGCGGCGGCCGAATCCCCGCGAACCCGTAGCGAAGACGCCCCCCGCGACCATGACCGGTCGAATCAGTCCGGCGGGCACGAGAACCAGCCAGCCCGTTCGCACCTGGGCACCGGTCGCGAACTCGGGGGCCGGCGAGAGATCGAACCCGCTCGGCTCAACCCGAAGTACACCTTCGAAACGTTCGTGATCGGAGCCAGCAACAGGTTCGCCCATGCAGCGGCCGTCGCGGTCGCGGAGGCGCCGGCCAAGGCGTACAACCCGCTGTTCATCTACGGCGAGTCAGGGCTTGGCAAGACACACCTGCTGCACGCGATCGGGCACTACGCCATGGGTCTTTTCCACGGCGCCCGAGTGCGTTACGTCAGTTCAGAAGAGTTCACCAACGACTTCATCAACTCGATCCGCGATGGCAAGGCCGAGGGTTTCCGCCGGCGTTACCGTGAAGTCGACGTACTGCTCGTCGACGACATCCAGTTCTTGGAGAACAAGGAGCAAACGCAGGAAGAGTTCTTCCACACGTTCAACACCTTGCATAACGCCAACAAGCAAATCGTGATCTCGAGCGACCGTCCCCCGAAGCAATTGGTGACCCTCGAGGATCGCCTTCGGAACCGATTCGAGTGGGGCCTGCTCACCGACGTCCAGCCCCCCGAACTTGAGACCAGGATCGCGATCCTGCGGAAAAAGGCGGCACAAGAGCGGCTCAACGTCCCCAACGACGTCATGGAATACATCGCCAGCAAGATCGCGAGCAACATCCGCGAGCTCGAAGGGGCCTTGATCCGAGTCACCGCCTTCGCGAGCCTGAACCGGCAGGGGGTCGATCTCTCCCTGGCTGAGGTCGTCCTTAAAGACCTCATTCCCGACAGCCAGGGGCCCGAGATCACGGCCGCCACGATCATGGGGGCGACGGCCTCGTACTTCGGGATTTCACTCGAGGACCTCTGCGGCTCCTCGCGCAGCCGAGTACTCGTGACCGCCAGGCAGGTGGCCATGTACCTGTGCCGGGAGCTGACCGACCTCTCGCTGCCAAAGATCGGGCAACTGTTCGGCGGCCGCGACCACACGACGGTCATGCACGCCGACCGGAAGATCCGCTCGCTGATGGCCGAGCGGCGCTCGATCTACAACCAGGTCACCGAGCTCACGAATCGCATCAAGTCGCAGGCCAAGTAGATGACCGGCGCTCGGCCCCAGGTTTCATATCCCTATTTGCGCCGTTTGGGGCGACCTGTGTTTCCGCTGGGACGACTGTGCACAGCCTGGGGACAAACTTGTGGACCGGTGGCTGATTCCGGTGGGCGAGCCGCCCGCTGCGTGGGACGAAGTGTGGGCGGCCCGCGCTACGATCGCGCCAGTCCCCAGGCTGTCCACCGACGGGGCACTGTCATCCACAAGGTTGCCGCCGCGGAATTCAGCACCTGACCTGCGCGGACGGCGCTTTTCCACAGTGTCCACCGCACCGAAGACGACTTCCTTGAGACAAGGATTAGTAATGACACAAGCCGTAAGGAATGGGCCCGCCAGGTTTGGGGTCTTCAGAAATGAGTCGGGCCAGTGGGGGGCGCCATGAAGTTTCGGGTAGAGCGGGATGTCTTTGCCGAGGCCGTTGCCTGGGCCGCGCGAAGCTTGCCGGTTCGGCCTCCGGTGCCGGTACTTGCTGGGTTGCTCCTTGAGGTCAGCGACTCACCGGCCGGGCTAGCACTGTCGAGCTTCGACTACGAGGTTTCCGCCAACGCGCAGATTGACGTCACGGCCGCTGAGGCTGGCCGGGCCTTGGTGTCCGGGCGACTACTGGCTGAGATCAGCCGGAGCCTGCCCGCACAGCCGGTCGACGTGTCGGTCGAAGGCACCCGAGTGGTCGTCTCGTGTGGCAGCGCCCGATTCACCATGCCGACATTGCCCGTCGACGACTATCCCGCCTTGCCGGAGATGCCCACGACTGCGGGCACCATCGGGGCTGATGTCTTCGCAGCCGCCGTTTCGCAGGTGGCCATCGCGGCCGGCCGTGATGACACGCTGCCGGTGCTGACCGGCGTTCGGATTGAGATCGAGGACGACCGGGTTACCTTGGCCGCGACCGATCGCTACCGCCTAGCGGTTCGTGAACTGCGTTGGCAGCCCGAGCGCGCAGGCCTGTCGATCGTCGCCTTGGTGCCGGCCCGAACGCTCGCCGATACAGCGAAGGCGCTCGTCGGAGGCGCCCAGGTCACCGTGTCGCTGTCGACCGGCGGATCGGGTGATGGGCTCATCGGCTTCTCTGGGCGCGGTGCCGCAGTCCAAACGGGCCAACGGCAAACCGGACAACGACGGACGACGACTCGGCTGCTCGACGGTGAGTACGTGAAGTACCGGTCGTTGTTGCCTGACGACTCGGCTGCGCACGCACTCCTCGAGACGGCGAGCTTCGTCGAAGCGGTCAAGCGGGTGTCGTTGGTGGCACCCCGCAATACGCCGGTGCGGCTGACGTTTACCGACGAGCAGGTCACCCTTGAAGCCGGCACAACTGACGATGCGCAAGCACTGGAGTCACTTGACGCGAAGTTCGTCAGTCGCGACGGGTCGACCGAAGAGTTCTCGATCGCGTTCAATCCGACCTACCTCCTCGATGGCCTCGGAGCGGTCGAAGGCGAGACCACTCGGATCGACTTCACCTCACCGACCAAGCCGGCCGTCCTTCGTGGCAGCAAGGAAGCCGACGCTTCCTCGGGCGACGACTACCGGTACCTGCTGATGCCGGTCCGACTGTCCGGCTGACTCCTCCCGCGCGTAAGTTCAATGCAGCGATGTCAGCTCAGGACACGGATATCAGCATCTGGACGCGGAGGTTCGCATGGCAGCAACCGGCTTCGAGATCGGCCTGATCGGTCTCGGCAAGATGGGCGGGTTCATGCGCGAGCGCATGCGCCAGGGCGGCGTTACGGTCGTGGGATACGACCGCAATCAAGACATCAGCGACGCCAAGTCTCTTGAGGATTTGGTCTCGAAACTGAGCGCGCCTCGCAAGGTCTGGGTGATGGTGCCCGCTGGTGATGCAACGCGCGAAACCATCGAGCAGCTCGGTGGCCTTCTCGAGGCTGGCGATGTTGTGATCGACGGCGGTAACTCGAAATACACCGATGACAAGGTGCACGCGGCGACGTTGGGTGAGAACGGAATCGGTTTCGTTGACGCTGGTGTATCCGGCGGCGTGTGGGGCTT
>DASRZB010000443.1:0-3403 GCA_035653855.1 Acidothermaceae bacterium
GAAGCGTCGAGCATTGCCGGCACCCAGCGACTCGGCAATCTGACGCTGCTCTGGGACGACAACCACATCTCGATCGAGGACGACACCAACATTGCCTTCACCGAAGACACGGCTGCCCGCTATGCGGCCTACGGCTGGCACGTGCAACGCGTCAACTGGCTCGACGACGACGGGTCGTATGTCGAGAACATCGGCGCGTTGAACGACGCATTCCTGGCCGCCCGGCAGGTCACCGATCGGCCGTCGTTCATCGCGCTGCGCACGATCATCGGCTGGCCATCCCCGAACAAGCAGAACACTGGCAAGGCCCACGGTTCTGCGCTTGGCGCTGAGGAGGTCGCGCTCACCAAGGTCGTCATGGGCATGGATCCGGAGAAGAAGTTCGACGTTCCCTCCGACGTGCTCGACCACGCGCGCGGTGTCATCGCCCGTGGGCAGGCGCTGCGGGTGAAGTGGCAGGAAAGCTATGACGCCTGGGCGGCCGCCAACCCCGACGCCCTCGCGCTGCTCGAGCGGATGTCACGACGCCGATTGCCCGAGGGCTGGGAAGCTGCGCTACCGGTGTTCGAGCCGAACCCGAAGGGCATCGCAACGCGCGCTGCCTCCGGCAAGATCCTCACGGCCATCGCGCCGATGCTGCCTGAGCTCTGGGGCGGCTCTGCCGACCTTGCGGAGAGCAACAACACGACCCCCGAGGGCCAGCCGTCGTTCCTGCCCGAGGACCGCCAGTCGAAGGCTTTCCCGGGCGGCCCTTATGGCCGGGTGCTCCACTTCGGCATCCGCGAACACGCGATGGGCGCGATCCTTAATGGCATCGCTTTGCACGGTGGCACTCGCCCTTACGGTGGCACGTTCCTTACGTTCAGCGACTACATGCGAGGTGCTGTCCGCCTCGCCGCCATCATGAAGTTGCCCGTCACCTACGTCTGGACACACGACTCGATCGGTCTTGGTGAAGACGGCCCGACGCACCAGCCGATTGAACAGCTCGCCGCGCTACGGGCCATTCCTGGCCTTGACGTGGTTCGCCCGTCCGATGCGAACGAGACTGCGGTCGCGTGGCGCACGATCCTGGAGAACATCGATCGCCCCGCCGGCCTGGTGTTGAGCCGGCAGAACCTACCCATCGTCGATCGCACCGTGTTCGCCTCGGCCGAGGGAGTCGCCAAGGGCGCCTACATCCTCGCCGATGCAAGCTCCGGCAAGCCCGACGCGATCCTGATCGCCACCGGTAGCGAGGTGCCGATCGCGCTCGCGGCGCGCGAGGTGCTCGAGACGCAAGGGATGCCGACCAGAGTGGTATCGATGCCCTGCCAGGAATGGTTCCTCGAGCAGGACCTCGCCTACCAACAACTCGTCTTGCCACCCGACGTCAAGGTTCGCGCCTCCATCGAAGCGGCGGTCACCATGGGATGGCGCGAGTTCGTCGGCGACCACGGGGACATGCTCGGCCTCGACCACTACGGCGCAAGCGCACCGGGACCAGTCCTCTTCGAGCAATTCGGCCTGACCCCCGACCGGCTGGTCGCTGCGGTGCATTCGAGCCTGTCAAAGGTCGGCGGGACAAAGGGCAGCACCACAGGCAACTAGCAGCAGCGGCAGCCAAGTAGCGCGTCGAACCAACACAGTGCTCAATTAGCGAATGCAAGCAGGGAGCAACTCATGGCATCCGAGACCGATTCGCTCGGCCGACTCAGTGCTGCCGGCGTCGCCGTCTGGCTCGACGATCTCAGTCGCGAGCGGCTGCGCACTGGTAATCTCGGCGACCTGATCCGCGACCGGCACGTCGTCGGCATCACGACCAATCCGACGATCTTCCAGAAGGCGATCAGCGGCGCCGATGCGTACGTCACCCAACTCCAGGATCTCGCGACCCGCGGTGTCGACGTGGGCGAAGCACTTCGACTGATTACGACGGCCGACGTTCGATGGGGTTGCGATGTTCTGCGTCCGACCTATGACGCCAGCAACACGATCGACGGCCGAGTGTCAATCGAAGTTGACCCACGGATTTCCGCCGATGCAACGAAAACGATCGCCGAGGCCCGGTCGCTGTGGTGGATGGTCGACCGCCCCAATCTCTTCATCAAGATTCCGGCCACTGTGGGTAGCCTGCCCGCGATCAGCCAGGCATTGGCCGAGGGCATCAGCGTCAATGTCACGCTGATCTTCTCTCTCGATCGCTATGCGAAGGTGATCGACGCGTTCTTCGAGGGACTCGAAAGAGCGCGAGCCGCCGGGCTCGACCTCGCCGCCATCGGCTCGGTCGCCTCGTTCTTCGTTTCCCGGGTCGATACCGAGATCGACAAACGGCTCGACAAGATCGGCACCCCCGACGCCAGCGCGCTGAAGGGTAAGGCGGCCGTGGCGAACGCGCGGCTCGCGTACAAGCTGTACGAGGAGAAGTTCGCTTCGGAGCGATGGGCATCGCTGGCGGCGTCCGGCGCCAAGGTGCAGCGGCCGCTGTGGGCGTCGACCGGCGTCAAGGATCCCGCGTACGAAGACACGATGTACGTCGTCGACCTCGTCGCCGACCACACCGTCAACACGATGCCCGAGCCGACCTTGCAGGCGGTGCACGACCACGGCGTCATCGAGGGCGACACCATCCGAGGGCACTACGTCGACGCACAAGGCGTCCTCGACAAACTCGCTGCTGTCGGCATCGACTACGACGACGTCGTGCGCACTCTTGAAAACGAGGGTGTCGAGAAGTTCGAAGTTTCATGGACCGACCTCATCGCCGCCGTTCAGAAAGCACTCGACGAGAAGGCAGGAAGTTGAGCGGCATGAAGGAACCCTCCCTCGCCACAGAGTCCGGCGGAGTCACGGTAACGATCAACGGCACCGACCTCGTCATGGCTGCGCGAAATGCAACGACCACGTTGGTCGATGCAGGCGTGCCGAAGAGCCTGGTGAACAAGGACCCGAATCTTTGGGGCCCTGACGCCGCAGCACTCGCAGCGACCCGGCTCGGCTGGCTCGACTTGCCGAGCAGCTCTCGGCAGTACATCCCTGAACTGCGTGACCTGCACGCCGAATTGCTAGCCGCAGGAATTGACCACGTGGTCCTTGCAGGTATGGGCGGATCATCGTTGGCGCCCGAAGTGATCGCGGCCACCGCCGGCGTCCGGCTTACGGTTCTCGACACCACTGACGCCGGACAGGTAGCCGCGGCGATCGCTGATCGTCTCGAGCACACCGTGCTAGTCGTCTCGAGTAAGAGCGGCGGCACCCTTGAGACCGACAGTCACCGGCGCGTCTACGAACAAGCGTTTCGTGACGCCGGCATCGATCCCGTGCAACGCATCGTGGTCGTCACCGACCCGGGCTCACCGCTGGAACAGGCGTCGCGAGCAGCTGGCTACAGAGTGTTCCTTGCCGACCCGTTTGTTGGCGGCCG
>DASRZB010000444.1:0-3131 GCA_035653855.1 Acidothermaceae bacterium
ACGGGCGAGGCGACACGACTGGCACCCTTGCGGTGACCGAACAGAAGACGCCGACCCAGCAGGGCTAGCGGGCCGCGGGCAGCCCGAACCGACGGTCGCGCAGCACCGGGAACTCGGCCCTGATCTTGCCCACCAACTCCAGGTCGATGTCGGCGGTGAGGACCTCTTCGCCGGTGCCCGCTTCGGCGATGATGCGGCCCCAGGGATCGACGACAACGCTGTGTCCGGCGAGCTCAACGCCTTCCTGGGTACCGACCTGATTGCACCCGACGACGAACAGTTGATCCTCAAGCGCGCGAGCACGCAGCAACAGCAACCAGTGGTCAAGGCGTGCAGCCGGCCAACCGGCCGGGACGACGACGAGTTGCGCACCGGCGTCGAGCAGCAACCGATACAGCTCGGGGAACCGCAGGTCGTAGCACGTCGTCATGCCGAGCGTCGTGAGACCCGGCAATGCGTATGTCGAGACGTCGTCGCCCGGCGTCAGCATCTCGGCCTCGCCGTGGTCGAACCCGAACAAGTGCACCTTCCGGTAGGTGTGCACGATCTCACCTTGGGGACTGAGCAGCACCGCCGTGTTGTGCAACTCGTCGCCGTCTTGCTCGATCACGGTGCCGACCAGAATGTGCGCGCCGACGTCGCGCGCAATCGCGGCCAGAGACGTGATGACCTGCCCGGGCAGTGCGGTCGCCGACGCCTGATAGCCGTGGTAGCCGAATGCACCTGGCACCCACAGCTCGGGCAGCACCACGAGGTCGGCGCCCGCTTGTTCTTTGACTAGCGCCAAGACCCGAGCAATACGGTCGGACGCCGGTTCGCTGTCGTCGATGCGAAGCTGCAGCATTGCGATCCGCAACGGAGAACGCCTACAACCGCGCGAGCAGCGAGGACGCCGGATCTTCGAGGAACATCGCCACATCGCGCAGGAACCGCGAGCCCAGTTCGCCGTCGATGATGCGATGGTCGAACGACAATGCGAGTGTCGTGACCGAGCGCGACCTGACCTTGCCGCGGTGCACCCACGGCTGATCGCGAATCGCCCCGAACGCGAGGATCGCGGCCTCGCCGGGATTGATGATCGGGGTGCCGGTGTCGACCCCGAATACGCCGACGTTGGTAATGGTGAACGATCCGCGTTGCATGTCGGCGACCGAGGTGCGACCTTCGCGTGCAGTCGACGCGAGCGCGTTGATTGACCGTGCGAGCTGCGGCAGTGACAGCGCCTCGGCGTTTTTGATGTTGGGCACCACGAGGCCGCGCGGCGTCGCAGCAGCGACGCCGAGGTTCACGTAGTGCTTCACCACGATCTCGCCGTTCGGCTCATCCCACGTTGAGTTGACCATCGGGTAGCGCTCGAGCCCGAGCAGGATCGCCTTCGCGACAAGCAGCAGCGGTGTCACCTTGACGTCGGCGAACTCGGGCAGTTCACGCAGCCGCGTGACTGCACGCATCGAGCGGGTGACGTCGATCGTCGTGAACTCGGTGACGTGCGGAACGGTCTGAACACTGTTGACCATGGCTTGTGCGGTGGCCTTCCGCACTCCACGGATCGCGATTCGCTCCTCGCCACCACGTGGCAGTGGCCGGGTCGGCGCCGCCTGTCGCGAACTATCGACGGCCGCCTCGACGTCCGATCTGGTGATCGTGCCATCAGGCCCCGTGCCATGCAGCAACTGCACGTCGATACCGAGGTCGCGTGCGAGCTTGCGAATGGGCGGCTTCGCCAACACGCTGACCACGTTGTTGTCCTGGCCATCGGCGTCCGCTACTGCGACGTCGGTCGAAGCCATCGACGGCCCTGCCATCGACGGCCCTGCCATCGACGGCGCAACCGAAGGCCAGCTCGGCGTCGGACGTGAACTGGTTGCAACAGGGACTTGCCGTTGTCGGCGTCGCACTGGGGAGTCGGCGCGCGGACCATAACCGACGAGGTTGGCGGTGCGGCCTGTACTCATCTCAGACACCGCCGGGATCGAGGGCACCAGATCGTCGATTGCGGGTGACTCGCCCTCGACCACCGCAGCTGGTCCGACACCCGCCGACGGCACTGCGGCCGGCGCGACGTCGATGATGATGATTGGCGTGCCGACCTCGACGGTTGTCCCTTCAGGAATGAGCAACTCGCTGACAACGCCCGCGAACGGGCTCGGCAGCTCGACCAGCGCCTTTGCGGTCTCGATGTCGACGATGGTCTGGTTCTGCGTCACCATGTCGCCGACCTTGACGTGCCAGTGCACGATCTCAGCCTCGGTTAGACCCTCGCCGACATCGGGGAGTCTGAACTGCTTGAGCGATGCCACATCCGCCTCCGTGCGTCAGTACGCGAGTGATCGGTCGACAGTGTCGAGGACGCGATCGAGATCGGGCAGGAAGTGCTCCTCAAGACGCGACGGCGGGTACGGGATCGGGTAACCGCCGACCCGCAACACCGGCGCCTGCATCTCGTAAAAGCAAAGTTCAGTGATGCGAGCGGCCAACTCGGCGCCCATGCCCAAGAATTTCTGTGCTTCGTGAACGACGACGCAGCGCCCAGTGTGCCGCACGGAGTCAGTGATCGTCGGCCAGTCGATGGGCGACAGGGAGCGGACGTCGACAACCTCGAGTTCGTGACCCTCGTCGGCCGCCACTTTCGCGGCGTCGAGGCAGGTCTTCACCATCGGCCCGTAAGCGAGCAACGTTAGATGCCGACCCGGCCGGACGACGCGCGCGGCATGCAACGGGACAGCTTGCGCGAGCGGGGTGTCGACGTCGAGTTCCACCTTTTCCCAGTAACGCCGTTTCGGTTCGAAGAAGATGACCGGATCGTTGCTGATGACAGCCTGCTGAATCATCGTGTACGCGTCTGCGGCGTTGGAGCACGCGACGACCTTGAGACCTGCGACGTGCGCGAACAACGCCTCCGGTGATTCGCTGTGGTGCTCGACTGCGCCGATGCCGCCGCCGAAGGGAATGCGGATGACGATCGGCATGGGCACCAGGCCCTGCGATCGGTAATGCAGCTTCGCGACTTGGCTGACGATCTGGTCGTACGCGGGGAACACGAACCCGTCGAACTGGATCTCGCAGATGGGCCGATAGCCGCGCATCGCCAACCCGATCGCGGTCCCGATGATGCCGGACTCGGCAAGTGG
>DASRZB010000445.1:0-3082 GCA_035653855.1 Acidothermaceae bacterium
AGGGCGAACGCCGTGCACACTCGTGAGCTGCAGGTCACCAGCGGATCGGAGCTGGTGATTGATCTGACCGACGCGGTGGCTGGCTTTTGCAGCGGCCTTGGCGACGGGCTGCTGAACGTCTTTGTGCCGCATGCCACCGCAGGCGTTGCGTTGATCGAGACCGGGTCTGGCAGTGAGCGTGACCTTGCCGCCACCATCGATCGACTCTGGCCCCTCGACGTCCGATATGCGCATTCGCACGGCTCGCCGGGGCACGGCCGCGATCACGTCCTGCCCGCCTTCGTCTCGCCGTCGATCATGCTGCCGGTCGTCGCTGGCGCTCCTGCGCTCGGCACCTGGCAGAGCGTCGTCCTCGTCGACAGTAATGTCGACAATCCGCGACGCACGGTGCGACTGACCTTTATCCCAGGCTGATGTGGGGCATCCGGGGCTGACTTCGGGGACAGGTCTGTTGGCCGCCGTGTCGCGCCGGAGGGCCGTCGGCGGCCTGGTTTAGAGTCATGCGGTCGGGTCCGGTTAAGGCTCGAGCAGTTACCGAAAGCAGTGGCAACGGCAAGGCCGCCTTCCCCCGGTCGACGTCCCGAGCACCACCGCACCAGTGGGCAACCAGGGCGTCCAGATCCTGGGCGCGGACGACGGGAGGTCGCGCAGCTGTGGCAGCAAGCAGCGACTCCTTCGTCCACCTCCACGTGCACACCGAGTACTCGATGCTCGACGGTGCCGCCCGGCTGACGGACCTGTTCAAAGAGACCGTCGCGATGGGCATGCCGGCACTTGCGATGACCGACCACGGCAACGTGTTCGGCGCCTACGACTTCTACAAGCAGGCCAACGCCGCCGGCGTGGCGCCCATCATCGGCATGGAGGGCTACCTCGCCCCAGGCAGCCGATTTGAGCGCAAGCGGGCAGCACTGACCGGTGCGTCCACTGACGGCAACCCCGGCGAGATGTATACGCACATGACGCTGCTCGCCGAAAACACTGCCGGCATGCACAACTTGTTCAAGTTGAGCAGTCTCGCGAGCCTCGAGGGTTACTACTACAAGCCACGCATGGACCGCGAACTGCTGCAGACCTACGCGAAGGGTGTCATCGCGACCACGGGCTGCCCTAGCGGTGAGGTGAACCGACTGCTCCAGCAGGGCCAGTACGAGTTGGCGAAGAAAGCGGCTTCTGACTACCGCGACATCTTCGGCCCCGAGAACTTCTACTGCGAACTGATGGATCATGGCATCGACATTGAGCTGCGCCACCGCGACGATCTGCTCCGGTTGGCCCGCGAACTCCAGCTGCCTTTGCTCGCGACGAATGACCTGCATTACACGTACGCGAAGGACTGGGAGGCGCACGAAGTTCTGCTCTGTGTGCAGACCGGAAAGACGATGGCCGATCCGAACCGCCTCACGATGGGTGAAGGCCAGCTCTATCTCAAGACGCCAGCGGAAATGCGCGAGATCTGGCGGGAGTTGCCCGAGGCTTGTGACAACACGCTCGCGATCGCCGAACGGATTCACATCGAGTTCAATGAGGGCGCGAACCTCATGCCGAACTTCCCCGTTCCGGCGGGCGAAAGTGAAGAGTCCTGGCTGGTAAAGGAAGTCGAGTTGGGGCTGCACAAGCGCTTCCCGCTGGGCGTTCCCGACGCACACCGCCAGCAAGCAAACTACGAGCTCGGCGTGATCGGCCAGATGGGCTTCCCTGGTTACTTCCTCGTCGTCGCAGACCTCGTGCGCTACGCGCAGACCAGCGGCATCCGGGTCGGACCTGGGCGAGGCAGTGCAGTCGGTTCGATGGTCTCGTACGCCCTGGGCATTACGCAGCTCGATCCGATCCATCACAAGCTGCTGTTCGAGCGGTTCCTTAACCCTGAACGCATCTCGATGCCCGACATCGACATGGACTTTGACGAACGTCGTCGCGGCGACATGATCCGCTACGCGACGGAGAAGTACGGCGAGGAGCGGGTCGCGCAGATCATCACCTACGGCACGATCAAGGCGAAGCAGGCGGTGAAGGACTCCGCGCGGGTGCTGGGATTCCCCTTTGCCACGTCCGACCAGATCACCAAGGTCATGCCGCCGCCGTTGATGGGCAAGGACGTCCCACTCGCCGGCATTTTCGATCCTGACCATCCGCGATACAGCGAGGCGGGGGAGTTCCGCGCGCTGTATGAAGCCAACCCCGACGTGAAGAAGGTCGTCGACACCGCGCGCGACCTCGAGGGCCTCAAACGCCAATGGGGAGTTCACGCGGCCGGGGTCATCTTGTCGCGCGAGCCTTTGCTCGACGTCATTCCGATTCATCGGCGCGACCAGGACGGCGCGATCATCACGCAGTTCGACATGGGGGCGTGCGAGGCGCTCGGGCTGCTGAAGATGGACTTTCTCGGCCTGCGCAACCTCACGATCCTCGATGACTGCCTTGCCGGCATCAAGAACAACCGTGGTGAAGAAGTCGTACTCGAGACGCTCGACCTCGACGCCGACCAGAACACCTACGATCTGCTCGGCCGCGGCGACACCCTCGGGATCTTTCAGCTCGAAGGCGGTGGCATGCGCGCGCTGCTGCGATCGATGCGCCCGACTTCCTTCGCTGACATCTCCGCCGTCGGCTCGCTTTACCGGCCAGGACCCATGGGCGCCAACGCGCACAACGACTACGCCGACCGCAAGAACGGCCGCAAGCCCGTAGTGGCGATCCACCCAGAACTCGCCGAACCGCTCGACGAGATCCTCGGTGAAACTCACGGTCTACTCGTGTATCAGGAGCAGGTGCTGGCAATCGCGCAGAAGGTGGCCGGCTATTCACTCGGCCAAGCCGACTTGCTTCGCAAGGCGATGGGCAAGAAGAAGAAGGAGATCCTCGACAAGGAGTATGACTTCTTCAGCGGGGATGCGCGAGCGCGGCTACAGCTCTGGTGCCATCAAGGCGCTGTGGGACACGCTCGTGCCGTTCTCCGACTACGGATTCAACAAGGCGCACAGCGCGGGGTACGGCGTCGTCTCGTACTGGACCGCATACCTCAAGGCGAACTATCCCGCCGAGTACATGGCCGCATTGCTGACCAGCGTCAAGGATGACA
>DASRZB010000446.1:0-2695 GCA_035653855.1 Acidothermaceae bacterium
CTGACGTATTTGAAGATCGGTGAGGGTGACGTTTATCTGTGTGCCGTGCGCGACGAAGGGTCATCTCGAGTCCTCGGTTGGCAACTGGCCGATCACATGCGCACCGAGATCGTGACCGACTCACTCGACGAGGCCATCGCGACACGGTTCGGGAACGTCGCCGGCACGATCTTTCACGCGGATTATGCCGAGGTTTTTGTTAAGCCGAGGAATCCTGGACATGCCTTCGCGGCGTGAGGTTTGGAGAGATTCTTCGGCTTAACGTTCTGCTTTGTCGTTAGCGTCTGCCGTGTTCATACCCCTATGTGAAGGAGACGGTGATGGATACGACGATCACGAAGATCGGTACGGTTGTTGTTGCTGAGCTGCGTGCGGCTGGCTACAGAGAATCTACGATTGGTAATTACGAGAAGACGATCAGGGCGCTGACCGGCTACGCGCGACGGCACGGCGCAAGCGTTTATACGTCGGCGTTGGGGGCCAGGTTCGCATCGTTGACGACCAGCCCGCGCACGGGCCGGTTCAGCGTCCAACGAAGGTTCGACTATCGGCGGCTGGTGGCGGTGTTCGATTCCTACCTGGCAACCGGTCGGGTAGATCTGTCAGTTCGCAAACGCGGAGGCGGGGGCGCGCAGCCGACGTCGAGCCAGTTCACGGCGCTTAACGCTTCTTGGGAAGCGGACATGGCCGATCGCGGCCTCGCTGCGGCGACGCGCGAGGTGTACGGCCGGGTAGCCCGCGGCTACCTGTGCTTTCTCGAGTCGAACGACACCTTCGACCTGGATGGCGCTGACGGCGGGACCGTGCTGACGTTTTTGGCATCGTTGTCGCCGAAGTGGGCGACGACCTCCTTGTTCTGGGTCGTGTCGAACTTCCGGCCGTTTCTGGCTTTCACTGGCCGAGCCGACCTGGTCGACGCAGTGAGTCTGGCTGGTGCGCGGCGCGCCCACCCGATCGTGCCGGTGCTTGGTGACGACGATCAGCGGCTGGTAGTCAGCGCGTGTGCGTCCGGCGTCGTGTGCGCCCGAGATGCGGCCATTACCTTGCTGGCACTGTCGACGGGTCTGCGGGCTTGTGACATCGTCAACCTGCGATTGTCGGATGTTGACTGGCGAGGGCGAGCGATCTCCATCGTGCAGCGCAAGACGGGCAACCCGCTGACCGTGCCGCTGATCGAACTGCTCGCCTCAAGGCTCGCCGACTATCTTCTGCATGACCGGCCCCCGGCGGGCGACGACCACGTGTTTCTGCGCCAGGTTGCCCCGCATGTTCGCCTTGGTGATCACGCCGCGATACATCGGGTGACGACGGAGGTGTTCCGCGTCGCCGGAGTGGCCGACGTGAATGCCGGAACCCGTTTGCTGCGCCACAACGCGGCATCGAGGATGCTGCGGGCCGCGACGCCGTTGCCGACGATCTCGGCCGTCCTCGGCCACGCCAGCGAGGAGTCGACCAGGCAGTACTTGAGCGTCGATGAGGATCGACTGCGCGAGTGCGTGCTGCCGGTGCCCGAAGGCGTACGGCCGTGAGCGGCCACGGCTTTGCCAGTGCGTTTGCCGCGCGGCTGGACGAGTACGTCGAGTTCAAGCGCAACATGGGGTTCCACGGCGCCTCGCGGATCTGGTACTTGAGAAGATTCGATGCGTACTGCGCCGAACGCGCCCTGGGCGTCTTCGACCAGGAAACCGTCGAGGGGTGGGTGACGGCGCAGCTCTCCACCTCGGGCCAACACCGGTCGTGGATGTCGTATATCCGTGACTTCGGCCGGTGGCTTCGCGCTCGCGGACACGCCGACGCCTACGTGCTGTCTAACAAGTGGCAAGCCCCGTCCGTGCCGGGCCACCCCTACCTGCTCACCAAGCGCGAGATCGAGGCGTTCTTTAGCGCCGCGGCGCAACTCGACACGTCCTCGCCGTGGCGGTGGCAGGCCGTCGCGTTCTTCATGCTGATGCACTCGTGCGGGATCAGGACCTGCGAGGCTCGTGGTCTGCTGGCCGAACATGTCGACCTGTCTGGCCCACATATCGACGTAATGTGGTCCAAAGGCAACCGCAGCCGCAGGCTGCCGGTCACCGGCGACCTCGCTGATGTCCTGGCTGCCTGCAACGACGCATCGTCAGCAAGGTTCGACCAATCGCGAAAATCGTTCTTCGTGTCGTCCACCGGCAACCCGGTCACGCCGGCGGCGGTCGGCGTAATCTTCAACCGCATCTGGAATGGGGCCGGGCTGCCACGCCCGGCGGGCGGTCAACGTCCCCGGCCCTACGATTTCCGGCACCACTTCGCCTACGCCAACGTCGAACGGTGGATGGCCCAAGGGATCGACGTGGCCGCGATGCTGCCCTACCTGTCAACCTACATGGGGCACGCGACCGTGGAATCGACCTACTACTACGTTCACACCTCGCCGGACTTTATGGAATCTTACGCGCACATCACGGCCGAGGACGGCTCGCCGCTGCCGGAGGTTGGGTTCGAATGAGACGAGATGCGAAAACAGACGCAGCTGATTTCTTCACGTTCGCTAGGGACTATCTGCGCACCTACATGCCCACGATCCGCGGCCTGTCGGCGAGAACGATCGAGGCCTACCGGATAAGCCTGGAATGCTTCCTCACTTTCCTTACCGACCACGAGCACATTGAGCGCGCCAAGGTGAGCTTCGACCACTTCGATCGGGCACGACTCAAAGCGT